>JBEKLW010000069.1:0-8841 GCA_050008815.1 Bryobacteraceae bacterium | reverse complement strand
GCCCCGGAATTCGCCAGCATGCCGAGATGCGTCATGTGCCAGTCATCAGCGACGCCATCATTGGCGCTGTACTGGCACATCGGCGCGACAACGATGCGGTTCGCGAGGTTGAGGTCGGCGAGCCGCAAGGGCGAAAACAGAGCACTCGTCATGGAACGTCACGCTTACCCGAGGAGGCCAGGATGTAAGGGGAAGGGCGATGCAGTTCAATCCAACCGATGAAACTTACAGTTGTACGCGCAAGGCATGGGCGAGCTCGCCGACAATACCGCGGCGGAACGCCAGCACGCAGACCACGAAGACCGCGCCCTGAATCACCAGTACCCACTGGCCGAACGGGGCGAGATAGCTCTGCATGGCGACGACCAGGAATGCGCCGGCGACCGGCCCGAACACCGTGCCGAGGCCGCCCAGGAGCGTCATCAATATGACGTCGCCCGACATGGTCCAGTGCACGTCGGTGAGCGAGGCGAGCTGAAAGACCAGTGCTTTCAGCGAACCGGCCAGTCCCGCCAGCGTCGCGGAGAGCACAAAGGCGACAAGCTTATAGCGTTCGACGTTGTAGCCGAGCGAGACGGTGCGCTGCTCATTCTCGCGGATCGCCTTGAGAACCTCGCCGAACGGCGAGTTGATGATCCGGTAGATCAGCAGCAGACCGGCGAGCACGACGACCAGAATGAACAGGTACATTGTCATTTCGCCATTGAGATCGAAAATCCCGAACAGGCGGCCGCGTGGCACTCCTTGGATGCCGTCCTCGCCGCCGGTGAATTTCGCCTGCAAGGCGAAGAAAAACATCATCTGCGCGAGCGCCAGCGTAATCATCGCGAAATAGATGCCCTGGCGGCGAATGGCGAGGCCACCGGCGACCAGGCCGAGGACCGCAGCCGTCGCCGTACCGATGAGGATCGCAAGTTCCGGCGGCAAGCCCCAGACCTTGGCGGCGTGCGCGGTGAGATAGCTGGCCCAACCGAAGAACATGGCGTGGCCAAACGACACCAGGCCGACATAGCCGATCAGCAGATTGAAGGCGCAGGCGAACAAGGCAAAGCACAGCGCCTTCATCAGAAAGATCGGGTAGATCGCGAACGGCGCCACGATCAGCAACGCCACCGTCACCGCGAACGCCACACCCAGACTCCGCGCCGTCTCCCGACGGCGCGCCGGCACCAGCTGCTCGAGCACGCGTTCCGTCATGCGGTCCGTCCAAAGAAGCCGGCCGGTCGAAGCAGCAGCACGATGGCCATGATGACGAAGATCACCGTGTTCGAGGCTTCGGGAAAGAACACCTTGGTCAGGCCCTCGACGATACCCAGGGTAAAACCGGTGAGGATGGCGCCCAGGATCGAGCCCATCCCGCCGATCACCACGACCGCGAACACGACGATGATCAGATCGGAGCCCATCTGCGGCGAGACGTTGTAGATCGGCGCGGCCATGACCCCGGCGAGCGCCGCCAGCCCGACCCCGAAGCCATAGGTCAGCGTCACCATACGCGGCACATTGATGCCGAAGGCGCGCACCAGAACCGGATTTTCCGTGGCAGCGCGCAGATAAGAACCCAGCCGCGTGCGCTCGATCGCAAACCAGGTCGCCAGACATACCGCGAGCGACAGCACGATGACCCAGGCGCGATAATTCGGTAGGAACATGAAACCGAGGTTACGGCCGCCCTGCAGCGATTCCGGCACCTGATAGGGCAAGCCGGACGAACCGTAAGAGTTGCGGAACACACCCTCGATGACGATCGCCAGCCCGAACGTGAGCAGAAGCCCGTACAGCGGATCGAGCTTGCGCAAATGCTTAAGAAACAGCCGCTCGACAAGAATTCCGGTCGCGCCGACCACGATCGTCAGGATGACTGACGCCCCGACGCGATCGCCCACGACGATGCTGACCAGGCTGGCAAGGATGAGGATCACGACCAGCGGGCTGGCGAACTGGCCCAGGAGGACGGCGAGCGGCCCCCGGCGCCCCTCGCCGCCGAGCGCGTTGGGGCCGTCCTGGCGGAGTCGTCGGGATGCTTCGACCGACGTGAGACCACTCGTCGCGGTCGAGTCTGCGGGCGCGGCCGACGCTGGCGAGAGGGGCCGAGGTGGAGCCGGCGGAGTGGTCATGCGGCCTTGATGCTAGCCGCTCCGAACCTCCAACGCCGAGAATCTCACTCCACGACCCGCAGCTTGGCCGGCAGGTTCATCCGGGTGAGCCGGCGCCACGTTAGAGCGGGAGCGAGGCCCACGGCCCCGACCCCCAGCGCCACCGCGAGGAGAAGCGTCTCGAGCGAGAGATGCGGAGTCAGCGCGAATTCGGGCATCGAGGTTGGGAGCAGCCCGTAAGTGAGCCACATCAGGGCCCCGACCCCGCCGAAGACTCCCAACACCGTCCCGATCATGCCGATGAGCCCGCTCTCCACCATTGCCGAACCAATGACGCGCCTGACAGGCAGACCGAAGGCCAGCATCGTGGCCAGCTCGCGGGTGCGTTCGTCCTGGCTGATCGTGGCCGAGTTGTACGCGACCAGCAGCGCCAGGATCAGGGCGATCAGGGCCACGACACCCAGGATGTCGGTGAACTGGGAGACCATGTCGCGCATGCTGGTGACGAGGACATCGATCGGTTGAGCCGAGATCACGCCGGGCAGCTCGAAGAGCGCCCGCTGAACAGCCGCGGAATCAGCCCCTGCGGCCGGCACGACCGTCGCCCGGTTCGCCAGTCCCTCCATCTTGAAGACCGACGCGCCGCTGACGTCCATGTAGGCGGTGGGGCGCAACGGGCTCGGGTCCGTTCCGGCGAGGGTCACTTCTGAGTCGGCCATGGCGACCGCCGTGTCGGCGACCCTGACCGGATGGCTGAGGATGAAGCTATCGCCCGGCCGGAGGCCCAGGTCGTCCGCGGCCCGCTGCGAGAGCATCACCTCGCTCGGTCCGGACGGTAGATGCCCCGAGGCCACGCTTGGCGTCCAGGCGTTGTGGTTGAGATCAAGGACGTCGAGCTGGATGTCGATCGGGTCGTGGGCGCCGTTCCTGACGCTGGCGGCCGCGGGCAGCCGGAGCATCAGATCGATGCGGCCCGCGCCCGAAACTGCCCCGAGCTCCTTGCTCACCGCGCTGGTGGGAAGTGGCGCAGCGAGATCGACCGCGATTCGATCCGGGCTGCCGCCGATCATCTCGGCCTGGCCCTGGTCCATGCCCGCGGAGAAAGTGTCCAGCATGCCGATGGTGCCGAGCAGCACGGTCACCGCCGCGGCGATCCCGAGCGCCGTGAGAAGCGTCCGCCGCGGCGTCCGCAGGACGTTGCTCAAGGGCAGGCGCAGCCATGACGGCGCCGGCAGACGCCGCGCCAGGCGCGCCAGTCCGGGGCGTCGGGCGGCGAGATAGCCGGTTCGAATCGCGTCCACGGGGCGGGCTCGAACGGCGCGCCACACGGGATAGATCGAGGCCGCGAAGGGCAGCACGAAGCCGATCGCCGCGGCTCGGGCGAAGACGTCCGGCTGCAACGGTGTCTCGAACACGGGCATGGGCAGCATGTCGGCGTACAGCCCCTTCATCGCCAGATCGAAGAGCAACCCGACGGCGACGCCGAAGACCACGCCCAACAGGGCGATCTCGGCCGCCACGGCCAGCGGCCTGATCGCCAGAGTCCGACCCGGGAGCCCGAGGGCCAGGCCGATGCCGATCTGGCGGCGCTGCGACTCGACGATCCGGGTGGTCAGGTTGAAGGCGGCGAAGGCGGCGCCGGCAAGCATCAGGACGGCGAAGAGCGCGAAGAAGCTCTCGTCGTTCTGGGCGTCCTTGTCCAGCCAGCGCCGGACCGTCTCGTCGCCGCTGACCATGGCCGAGGCGCCCAGGTTCGGCAGCTTGGCGGCCGCGGCAGCCTGCAGCTCATCGCGCACCACCGGCGCGAGCGAGGGATCCGAGAGGGTCAACACGAGCTCGTTGGCCATGCCCATGTGGCCGGTGAGGTTGCCGGCTTCTTCGAGTGAGGTGAAGACGACGGCGAAGTTGGCCTCGGCCATGAAGTCGCCCGTCGGCGAGATGACGAGCAGGTAGTCGGCGGAGAGAACGGCGCCCTTTGTCGTCAGCGCCTGGCCGTCGGCGACCTTCACCGTGCCCGGCACCGGCAGAGCGTAGTGCTTGGCGAAGTGGTACTCGATCTCGGCCACAGGTTGGCCGGAATCGGCGGCCGTCAAGCCCTGACCCTCTCTGACCTGGAGCGCATCGACGGATGCGTCGCCCGTCGCCATGCCGATCATTCGGCCGGGAACGACGATCGTCTGGCCCCCGAAGGAGGCGTCCACGCGCGTAGGGGCAACCAGCCTCTCCTCCGCTCCGACGACGCTGCTCGCATGCGGGATGCCCTTTGCCAGCTCACTCAGCTGCTCGGGCGTGGCGAAGCTGCCGTCGGCCAGGTAGAGGCGGACGTCGTGGGCTTTCAGGACCGCCAGGCTCTGCACGCTGGCCTGCTTGCGCCAGGCGGACATGCTCTCGAGCGAGGCGAATGTGCCCGTGCCCATGGCGATCGTGGCGGCGATGGCCACGACCAGGAGCAGGCGGTCGCGCAGATCGCGGCCCGACCAGCGCAGCCAGAAGATGAGCCTCTTCATCTCGATCTACCAGTGAAGGTCGGCGACGTTCGCCCGGCCCCCGGCCGGCGCCCCATCGCTGACCACCCGGCCGCTCGACAGCTCGATGACCCGATCCGCGGCCCGGGCTATCTCGCGGTTGTGAGTGACTACCAGAACGACGCGCTCCGCCGTCGCCTGACCTCGCAGCAGCTCCAGGATCTGGACTCCGGTCCGGAAGTCCAGCTCGCCCGTGGGCTCGTCCGCGAGCAGCACGGGGTTGCCCGTGGCCAGGGCGCGGGCAATTGCCACTCGCTGCTGCTCGCCGCCCGAGAGCTGATGTGGGAAGTGGTTCATCCGCTCGGTCAGACCCACCTCGTCAAGCCGCTGCCGCGCGATTGCCGAGGCGTCCTTCCGCCCGGCTGCATCCGCGCCGCCTGGTGCTTCAGCGCCAGCCCGCACTCCAGCCAGAAGAACTCCTCGAAGATGAGCCGGAATTGCGCCGGCGAGCGGAAGGCGTTCAGCAGCCGCAGGTCCTCTTCCGGGGGCGGGAAGTGAAGCTGGCGGACGGCGGTCCCCAGATCCGGAAGTCTCAACGGCCGGCGGACGCTCTCCGGCAGCGGGTCGTGGAGGGGCGGCAGGGTGTCCAGCGCGCGCAGCATGAGCCTCCGGAAGACCCGGGTGGTGACCTTGCCCGCCGCCTCGTAGATGGGCACGATGCGCCCGGTATGGAGCCCCGCCTCGTCCTCCTCGTCCTCGCCGAAAACCTCGAACTCCGGATGGAGCATCGAGAGCTCGCCCGTATAGCTATCGAGCTCGACTTTCCCGTACAGGGCCACCTTCTGCCCGGGGGCGAGGACGCCGGCCAGATAGGGGGCGTGGAACCACTTCGCCAGCAGCAGCGCGCGCGAGCTGTCGTTGAACGTGGCTTCGAACAGGCCCAGATCGCGGCGCCGGAAGCCCGCCAGGCGCGCGGCGCGGACCTGGACCATTACGGTCGCCATCTCCCCGGGGGCAAGCTCCGCGATCGGCTTCACGTTGCTGCGGTCTTCGTAACGGAACGGCGGGTAGGCCAGCAGATCCTCGACCGTTTTGAGGCCCTTGCTCTCGAGCATCGCCGCGCGGGCCGGTCCCACGCCCTTCAGGTACATCAGCGGGGTGGACAGCGCCAGCGCCATCTCAAACCACCAGCGCCCAACTCAGGAACCCAAACAGCACAGCAAAGTTGATCGCCATAAAAATGGCGCTGGTAATCGCCGCCGGCGCCCGGTCCCGGACCAATTGCGCCAGGCCAGCCGGCGCGGTGAAGAGCACCAGCGCGTAGCGCCCCAAGGGCTCCGGCGGCGAGAGAGGGCCGGACTTCGTCAGCAGGAAGAGCAGCACAGCCGCTGTATAGACGACGTATTCGGCCCGAAGGGGCTTGACGAATGCGGTGACGGCGGCGAATGCCAGCAGCAGCAGGTGACAGGCAATGAACGGGTTTTGCGAGGCGAGCTGGAAGCCATGCGCCAGCGTGGCCCAGGGCCAGTCGAAGCGCACGTGCCAATAGCTGGCGTATACATCCGTCGGCAACGGACGGCCGGTGGCCGCCAGCCACGCCGGGAAGGCGAGCGGGCCGGCGAGGCAGAGCAGCGCCGGCAGGGTCCGCCGCGTGCGGTCCTTCCAGACCAGCACGGCCAGCGGCAGGATTACCAGGGCGCCAATCGCCTTGGCCAGCGGCGCGGCGAACCCGCAGAGCCCAGCGGCCCACCACCGTCCGGTCCGCGCGAAATAGAGCGTCCAGACGATCAGCGCCGCCACGAGCCCCTCGGCGTATCCGGCGAAGAACATGAAGGCGACCGGCCAGATCGCGTAGAACATGGTGGCGCGCGCCGCCGCGCCGCGGTCCAGGTCGAGCGCCAGCAGCCGGTGAACGCCCCAGAGCAGGAAGAACACCGCGACCGTGGAAACCAGCGGCGCGGCGGCCAGCGCGCTGCCGGTCAGGGGCGCCGCCGCTCTGAGCAGCAGTGGGTACAGCGGATAGAACACCACCGCCTCCGGGCGATCGTAGCCGTACTGCGCGATGTGGACATAGAACAGCGTATCGAACCGCTGCCACACGCCCCAGAGTGCATACACCAGGCCGTCGGAACGCTGGAGCAGCCCGCTCGTGAGCCGGTTCGATGAGATGCGCGCTGGATTCAGATCGAGCACCGGCACCAGCAGCGCCGCCGCCCCACTATAGAGCAGGCGCAACGCGCACGCCGTCACCAGCGCCAGCCGGAACGGCCGCCACCCGGCCCGCGCCAACAGCCCCGCGCTACTGCCCTCGGCGCCAATCATTTTGTCCAGGATACATTGCGCCGAACCCTAACGGATCGCTCGCTCAGCGCGGGAGCCGCGAGCGCTAGCCCGGGGGTCCTGGCGACAGTTGTTACAATAACGATTTCAAGCCCATCCCCTGAGGGGCGCGCTGTCCCAGATCGTGGTGCCGGTGGGCGCTCATCCGTTGCATGTCCAAGCTGCTAGAGGGGAAGTCCGCTCTGGTTCTCGGCGTCGCCAACCGCTGGAGCCTGGCCTACGCCATCGCCGAAGCCTTCCAGCGCGAGGGCGCCGGCGTCGCACTCACCTACCAGGCCGACCGGCAGAGGGAAGCGGTCGAAGCGCTGGCCCAGGAGCTCGGCGCCTCCCAGGTCCTGCCGTGCGACGTCTCGCAGGACCAGGAGCTGACGGCGCTCGCCGAAACGCTCCGGTCCGCTCCGGGCCGCATCGATGCCGTCGTCCACAGCATCGCCTTCGCCAACCGCGAGGACCTGGGCCGGACCTTCCTGGAGACTTCCCGGGCCGGTTTCGCGCTGGCCCAGGACATCAGCGTCTACTCGCTGGTGGCAGTGGCGCGCGCCCTGGCGCCACTCATGACCGCGGGCGGCTCCATCACCACCCTGACCTATCTGGGCTCGACGCGGGTGGTCCCGAACTACAACGTGATGGGAGCGGCCAAGGCGGCGCTGGAGGCCGCCATGCGCTATCTGGCCAGCGAGCTGGGCCCGCGCGGTATCCGCGTGAACGCGATCTCGGCCGGGCCCATCAAGACCGCCTCGGCCCGCGCCATCAAGGACTTCTCCTCGATCCTGGACTTCGTGGCCGGGCGCGCGCCCTTGCGCGGCAATACCGAACCGGGGGAAATTGCCGATGCCGCCGTCTTTCTGGCGAGCGACCTGGGCCGCGGCGTGACGGGTAACATCCTGTTTGTGGATTCCGGCTTTCAAATCATGGGCCTGTGAGGGCGCCCCGGTTTGACAGTACTAGCGGGCGGTTCTTATGATGAAAGTCTGCCGCAGATCCACCACCGGGGCGTTCGGAGCATGTTTCCGGTGAGTTTTTTCCTGGCTGAAACCCGATGATCAAAGTTGAAGGCTTGACCAAACGCTACGGCCCCACCGTGGCCGTGGACGACATCTCGTTCTCGGTGGAGAAGGGGCAAGTGGTCGGCTTCCTCGGGCCGAACGGCGCGGGCAAGACGACCACCATGCGGGTCCTGACCTGCTTCCTGCCGCCGACCTCCGGGACGGCGACCCTGGCCGGCTTCGACGTCCTCCGGCAGCCGCTGGAGGTCAAGAAGCGCATCGGCTACCTTCCCGAGAGCCCGCCGCTCTATCCGGAGATGGAGGTGGTGGAGTACCTCACCTTCGTCGGCCGGCTGAAGGGAGTGCCGAAGGCCGACATCGCCCGGCGCGTGGATGAAGTCTGCGGCCTGTGCGCGATCGGCGAGTTCCGGACGAGCCTCATCAGCAAGCTGTCGAGGGGCTTCCGCCAGCGCGTCGGGCTGGCGCAGGCTATCATCCACAATCCCGACGTGCTGATCTTCGACGAGCCGACCGCCGGCCTGGACCCCAAGCAGATCATCGAGACCCGCCAGCTCATCAAGAACCTCGCCAAGGCCGGCGCCCACACCATCATCCTGAGCACGCACATCCTGCCGGAGGTCGAGCAGACCTGCGAGCGCGTGGTAATCATCAACAAGGGCCGGCTGGTGGCCACCGATACGGTGGAGAACCTCACCCACCGGTTGCGCGGGGCCGAGGCGATCGCGGTCGAGGTCGAGGCGCGTGCGGGAACGCTCGACAGCGCCGCGGTGCAGCGCCGGCTCGAGCAGGTGGCGGGCGTCAGCCGCGTCGTGCTGAAGCAGGCCCGGGAGGCGCGCAGTCACTTCGAGGTCGAGAGCCTTCAGAAGCGCGCCATCCGCGGCGACCTGGCCCGCGCCGTCGTCGAGGCCGGCTGGAACCTGAACGAGCTCCGGC
>JBEKLW010000068.1:0-9325 GCA_050008815.1 Bryobacteraceae bacterium | reverse complement strand
GTTGGAGCGGGCCTTGCGCGCGCTCTCGGGCACATCCGGCTGCGGAAGAAAATCGGTTTCGGCGCCCAGATCGAGGCGCAAATGATCGCCGGCCTCGTTGTCGAAATCCGGGCCGAAGCAAGTCAGCGTCAGCGGCGCCGGCGCGAGCTGCCACTGGGTGTCATGCCTCCACAACTCCCACCAGCCTTCGACCAGGTAAGCGCAGTCGGCATTGCGGAACTGGTTGAACAAGCCGGCGACGGTCTCGACTCCGGCTTCGGCGGCGAAGAGCTGCTCAAACAGCGCCGGCTCGCTGAACTCGAGGGCGTAGATCCGGAGAGCCGAGATGCCCGGCCGAAGGCGCGAGAAGGGGAAGACGCGCAAGAGGTCCTCGAAGCGGCCCAGCATGGAGTGCGCGTCGAAGCCGCGGAGCCAGAGCGAGAGGCAGAGTTGGTCGGGCATGACGGTGCGCGCGATCGGGCTAGTGGATGCGCTCGGTGAGCGGGACAGCCTCCTCGAGCCGGAACGTCAGCCGGGCCTCGGCCGCCAGCTCGCTGGGCTTGCCGCGAGTCGCCGCCACGGTCCCGGCGCCAGCCGCGCCGCCTACCCCGGCCCCGATCGCCGCCCCCTTTCCCCCGCCGGCGATGGCGCCGATCGCCGCGCCGATTGCCGCTCCGATGCCGACCTTCCTGGCGTCCTCCCCATGCGAGGTGCCGCCTTCCTGGGCGAACCGCCCGGTCGAGATTGTGACGTCCTGCCCATCAGCGGTGTGGAGCCGCACCAGTTGAACGGCCAGGGAGGAGACCCCGCGCACCCGCCCGGCAGGCTGCGCCTCGATCACCTTGCCCTCGACGCGCGCGCCGCGCGACGCGATCTCGAAGCCATCCACGACGAGCGGCTGGTCAAGCGCGGCTGAGAACGTGTCCCCGGCCTGGTTCCGATCGCTGCTCAAGGCCTCCGACAGGCGTACAACAATCAGCGTCCCGGCGGGAATCGTGACCTTGTGGGGCTGCCGTGGCTCGGGCGGCGCCGTCTGGGCTCCGCTGGGCGGACTCAGCGCCACCGGCGGCTGCGTCTGTTCCGCCTGCACGGGCGCCGGCGCCGGAGCGGTAGAGGGCGCCGGGACAGCAGCGGGCGGCGGCGCCGCTTCGGAGGCCACGGGCTCGGGGCGATTCTCGGCCATTGTCTCGCGAGCGCGCCGCGAGGCGGTATGGGTCGGTGACGGTTTCCTGGGGGCCGCTGGCGGCGCCGTGGTGGCTGTGACGGCCGCTTCCGGTGCCGTCGGGACCGCTGCGGCTGGAGCCGGCGCGGCGGCCGGCGGCGCGGCCTGGGTCGCGGCCGGGGCGGCCGGCTGCGCCTCGGTCACCACCGGGGTCGCCGGCGCCTGCTGTCCGCGATAGATCTTGAACAGCAATCCCGCGCAAACCAGCAGGGCGGCAAGGATGCCCACTTGGACGGCTTTCATGCTGGCCTCCTCTTCCTATTCCTTTAACGTATGCCAAACGGCCGCGGTTTCCAACCCCGGCTGGCCCGCCTGCACCGCTCCATCAGGCCGGCTTCGATCTACAATCAATGAGTGCCGGCCGCGGTGGTATTCGTTCTGAGTGCCACGTTCGTCCTCTACGTCCTGTTTGGCTATCCGGCGCTGCTGGCGATCCTGGCGCGCCGCCGCGCGAGGCCATTCCAGAAGAGGCCGCAAACAAAGACCGTGTCCATCCTGCTGCCCGTGCACGACGGCGCGGCCTGGATCCACCAGAAACTGCGATCGATACTGGCGCTGGATTATCCACGGGAACTGGTGCAGGTCCTGGTCATTTCCGATGGCTCGGAAGATGGGACGGACGAAGCCGTCCGCGGGTTCGCGTCGCAGGGGGTCGAGTTGATCTCGATTGTCAGGAGCGGGAAGGCGGCCGCGCTGAATGAAGGCCTGCGGCGCGCGACGGGCGAGATCCTGTTCTTCACCGACGTGCGGCAGGAGCTCGACCCCGCCAGCCTGCGCAACCTGGTTTCCTGCTTTGCGGATCCCCAAGTCGGCGCGGCCAGCGGGGAACTAATCATTCGCCGGGGCGGCACCCAGGAAGAAGCGAACCTGGGGGCCTACTGGCGCTACGAAAAGTGGATTCGCAGACACCTGAGCAGCATTGATTCAGTGCTGGGCGCCACGGGCTGCATCTACGCGATGCGGGCCCGGCTGGCCGGCCCACTCGCCGCGGATACGATCCTCGACGACGTGGACCTGCCGCTGGGCGCCTTCTTCCAGGGCTACCGCGTGATCCTCGACGAGAGCGCCCGCGCCTACGACTATCCGACCTCGCTCGACACCGAGTTTCGCCGAAAGGTGCGGACGTTGGCCGGCGTCTACCAGACCATCGCCAGGCATCCGGAGCTGCTGGGGGCCAGGAACCGCATGTGGGGCCACTTCGTCTCGCACAAGCTCGGGCGTCTTCTGCTGCCTTGGGCGCTGCTGCTCGTCTTGGCCGCGAGCTTCGGGCTCCCGGGAATCTGGAGGATTATTGCGCTGTCCGCACACGCGGCGTTTTACGCGCTGGTCGTGCTGGACCTCACTCTGCCCGACAGGCTCCTTCTGAAGCGGCTTACTTCTCCCGCGCGGACGTTCTTTGTGCTCATGGCGGCCGCCTTCTGCGCCGCATTCTTCCCGCTGCTGCCGCGGCGCATGCTGTGGCGGCCTACCAAGGTCAACGCACCTCAGAAGCCGGCCTGACCGGGCTCGCCCGGATGTTTATCCGCGATCGTAGCGAGGCGCGACGAGAGGGCACAAAAACCGGGGCCAGACACCACTTTTCGCGCTCCGAGCTCTCCGAAGACAACGGATTCGCGCACGCGAAAAGTGGCTGTCTGTACCCGGTTTTTGTGGCCGCCCACGCGTGCCACCGGCTGCTATCGCGCGCCGCAGCAGATTACTGGCGAAACATCCGGGTCAGCCGAGGTCGGCGAGAGATGCCGCGGGAACGCCCGCGCCGGACGCTTCCCAGAATTCCAGCGCTTGCCCGGAAGCCAGCAGCGGCTGGCCGCGAAACTGCAGGCGGCCGACGCCGGCAGCAAACAGCCACGGTTCGCCCGCACGCCTGCCGAGACTCAGGAACGCGGCGTCGCCCATCCAGTCGTGCCACTGCCACTCGCCGGCGCCATCGCTGAATAAGATCAGGAGCGAGTCGGCGGGGTCGGCATAGCGATAGACGGATAGCGGACCGGAGGCGTCGGGCAGCCGCTCCAGCGCCGCCCAAGCGGGAGCCGCGGGCGACAGCATCACGGCAAACTCGGCGGGCAGCAGGACGCGCGCCCGGTATTGCACCACCGGCGCGCCGATCTTGGACCCGTAGACCGGGGACCATTCGCCGTCAACCACTGCGCTGGTCCAATCGGGCACGGCAGCGCACGCGAAACTGAGTGCTGCGCCGTCCGGACCGGCGAATGTTCGCAAGCCCCGCCCCTCGTGCGAGAGGCGGAACCCGGGACCCAAGTGCCAGTTCAGAGCGAGTTCATGCACCGCGGCGCCGGTGGCGCAATCTCGCACCAGCAGCAGGCCGGATTTCCACGAGACCACCGAGCGGCGATGCCTCACCGGATCGGCCAGCCGCGAATAGCCGTTGTGGCTGCCGATGAACAGATCGATGTCCGGTGAGCTCAGCCAGCGCTCGACACGCGCTTCGGGCTTGGCATGCCAGGCAAATGGCTCTGTGGGCTCGGCCTGGTCCAGGCCGTCGACCTCGAGCGTGTTGTGGGCGGCGGTGCCGCGGAACTGGTTGCGCGGGATCTCCTGCGAATAACTGAAGGCGCCAGGGTCGGAAAGCCACTCTCGTCTTCGGGCAATCCATTGCAGGCTGAGCGCGTCAGCGTGGCCGTGGCCGCCGTGGCCGTATCCGTGCGGCCCGGCATCGATGACCACTTCGCGTATCGGCGGCTCCGTCGCGATCAGGCAGTAGGTCCCCGAGTCAGTGCAGCAGCCGGAGGCCGGCGCAGGTCGCTCGGCCGGCAGCTCGTCGAAGTGCGCCGCACCCTGGGCGCCGAGCAGCCACAACGTCTCCTCCCGGAACCCGCCGGCAGCCGCTTTGAAATCCGCCCGGCTGTAAAGGGCGGCGGCGGTGGCGAGGGGATCGAGCAAATGCTCGGTGCGGTTGCGGCGCGGGTCGAACAGGCGGCCGCCGTCGTCATCGCCGAAACGCGGGGCCGCGCCAGCCTGCGACTGGACGCGCAGCGCCTCGGCCATGCGCTCTATGGTTGCATCCAGCTCCGGCGGGACGGCTTCCCCATTCCGAGCGGCCAGCACCCGTGCATGCAGGAAGAAATCGAGGGCGTAGACGTGATAGTAGATCGACTGCTCGAAGTGCATCCCGTCGGGCAGCACCTGCCGGCGCGACTCGTTCAGCACGATTTCCCAGCCCCGCCGGCGCCAGCGTTCGGCCGAAGCAAACTCGTTGCACAAAGTCCCGATGAACAGCAGCGCCAACCCCTCGCCCAGAAGGTGCGTGTTCGGCGCCCAGTAGGTCGAAAGGTACTTCTCAATGTGACGGGCGTTAGCGGACAGCGCCGAGGCCACATCACCGCGGAACTTCTCGGGGACCGAACCGCATCCGGCTAGCAGCCTGGTCACCCAGATCCAGGAGAGACTGCGGAAGGCGACTTCGAGACTGCTGGCCCAGTTGATGCCGAGCGGGTACGGATTCGACTCCTGCCAGGCGTACCACTGCGCGTGCAGTTCGTCCAAGAAACGGCTGTCGTCTGAGAGCAGAAACGCCTTGGCCAGCGTGACCAGGTGCTGATGCCGGTTCAGTTCCCAGATGATTTTGTGATCGCCGACCGTGGCGAAGCGCAGGAAGGGAACGTGGAACCAGGGGATCCGAGGCCCACGCCGGCCGTGTACCGGGTCGAGATGCCAGTCGATTGGGTCGCCGAAGTCCAGGTCCTCGTAGCCGAGCAGATCGAAGCGGCGCCGGCAGATCCTCTCCGCCTGCGAGATGATGCTGGCGGCCTGCTCCGGGAGCCGCGACCGCAGAAGGTCGACGAGGGCCGGCAGGTCGCCGGGGTCGAAAAAGAAGCGGCCGGCGGGCGGGCGTTGGTCCAACAGCGGCTGGGCCGCGGCCGCCAGCCCGACGCGGTGACGCACTTCATCCAGGCGCTTGTCGCACTCCTGCCGCAGCCGCACTGCGATTTCCAGTGGGCTCATTCGGGATACGCGCACCAGGACATCGCGCAGAGTGCGGTTGGCAGCCACGTCTGATCAGGCTATCAGACGAGCCCGGTCCAGCGCGAGAACTGGGGGTTCACGCCACGGGTGTCCTGGCACGCAGCTCATCTCCACCGGTATTCCAGAATCCGCCCGCCGGCATCCAAACCCAGTCGGGTGCGGATAACGGGGGGGCGCCGGTCTCCGGCCAGCAGGTTCTCGTAGACGCGGATCTCGTCCCAGCGCTCATGGCCGACGCCGGACAGAGGAAATCGGCCGATCCAGCGGAACTCCTCCGAATGGCTGCGCACAGCCTCTTCGAGGAGTCTGCCCTCTGGCGGAATCGTCGCCGAACTCTCAATGATGATGTACCGAACCGGCAACTCGGCGACGTACTTGTATACCTCCCCGGCATCCCCGAAGAACGGCCGGTAGCGATAACCGCCCCAATTCGACTCGGCCAGGACACGACTGGCGCGCAGAACCACCCCGGCTCGGCGGCGATCCTGTGACAAACGTTCGGCGATAAACGCACCTTCGCCGGTCGAATCGGCTGACACCAGCATGACTGTGCCTTCCGGATGCGCGGGAACCGCTGCCGCCGCGGCACGATACCCTTCGAAGCGCGGCATAGGGACGGCCCACACTCCTGCGAAACTGAGCGCTATCAGCGCCGCTGGCGCCCCCGCCGCGAGCAGCGGCCACGCGCGCAGCGCGGAGCGCAGGCGGCCGAGCAGCCGGCCGAAGAGAAGAACAGCAGGCGCGAGAGCGGGGATGAAGACGCGGCCCTCCGCCGTCAGGGGGAGGGCCACTAGGAAGAGCACCTGGGCGATCACCCAGGAGCCAGCCGCCAGCGAATCCCACGCCGGAGACGAATCGCCGTCGCCCCTCCAGCGGCAGCGCAGTTCATAGGCGAATGCCAGCGCGGCAGCCGCCAGCAGCAGTAGCGGAGCGACTTTCAAGATCGCTGCAGCGGCCCCTAACCGCAAGTGCCACAAAGCGACAGGCTTGGTCAGGCTCTGGTAACCGACTGGATAGCCAATACCCGACCACCGCGCCCAGAGGTAAAACGGCGCCGAAAGCAAGAGAGTGGCTGCTCCGCTGGCCCAATACCATGGCGACCGGAAACAGCCAGGCCGGCGTGCCAGCAGCGGAGTCAGCAGGGCGAAGGGGACCAGCGCCCAGGCGCTGCCCTTGGTCAGAATCGCCGCGCTGGACCACACCGCGAAGCGGACTGCCGCGCCAGGAACCGTCGGCGCACGCAACAGATCGGAGAAGGCCAGTACCGCCAGCAGCACAAACAGACCGGTGAGCGTGTCTGACATCACCGCCCACGCGGAGACCTGCATGCACGGCAGAGCCAGAAACACGGCGGCGGAGGCGAGCGCCAGGACTGTGCCCTCGGCGCGCCGCAGGCGAAAGAACAGGAGCATCGCAATCGCAAACGCGGTTGCCGCGCTCAGCCACTGGGCGCTCGAGATGGAGGCGCCGAAACAGGCGTACCACGCAGTCTGCGCACCGTAGTAGGCTGGCGGCCAATGCCCGAATGCCACTTTCGGAAACCGGACGTAGAAGGACTCGGCAAACGCCATCGGCGAGGAGCCCAGCGCCGTTCGGAAATAGTCGTAGACCATGACGCCGGTGGTGAAGTGCGCAGGGGCGTCCGCCGCGGCCGGGCTGCTGCCCAGCACGGCGACGCCAACCCGGCACTGCAAGAACAAGGCGGCTGCCAGGGCCAAGGCGCTCACGGTGCCCAACAGAGGGATATGCACGGACCGGCGCATTCTAAGTAGTATCTCTAAATCGCGAATCGCGTAGTGACCATCGAGTACCTGCGCCGCGAGCTTGCCGGCCCTGATCCCCGCGGCCAGGAGATCGACCGTCCACGACCAGTGGCGTTCGCGACGGCAGAGCAATCGCGAGGATCCTGGCACGAACGAGGAAGCTCGGGGCGTGCGCCGGCTGTCAGCTCGCGGGCGCTAGCCGGCGCCGGCCTTCAGCATCTGCCGTATCCCCCGGGTCGCCTGCCGGATGCGCTGCTCGTTCTCCACCAGCGCGAACCGCACGTACCCCTCCCCCAGCGGCCCGAAGCCCACGCCCGGCGACACGGCCACCAGGGCCTTCTCCAGCAGCAGCTTGGCGAACTCCAGCGAACCCAGCCTGCGAAACGCCTCCGGAATCGCGGCCCACACGAACATCGACCCCCGCGGCGGCTCCACCACCCAGCCGCCCTGTCTCAGCCCCTCGATCAGCACGTCCCGCCGCCGCTGGTACACCGCGCAGATCTTCTTGGTGTCTTCCTCGCACTCCCGCAGCGCCAGGATCGAGGCAATCTGTATCGGCTGGAACACCCCGTAGTCCAGGTAGCTCTTAATTCGCGCCAGCGCTGCGATCATCTTCGGGTTCCCCAGGCAGTACCCCACCCGCCAGCCGGCCATGCTGTAGCTCTTCGACATCGAAAAGATCTCGACGCCGATCTCCTTGGCGCCCGGCACCTGGAGCAGGCTCGGCGCCCGGTACCCGTCAAAGCACAGGTCCGCGTACGCAAAATCGTGCAGGACCATGGCGCCGTTCTTCTCCGCCAGCGCCACCAGGGCCTCGAAGAACCCGATCTCCACGCACTGCGTGGTGGGGTTGTGCGGGAACGAGACCAGGATCAGCTTGGGCTTGGTGATCGCGCTCCGAAACAGGTCCTCCACCCGGTTCAGGAACTCCGCCGGACTGGGCATCGGCAGCACGCAGGCCTGCCCCTCCGCCATCACAATTCCATACTGGTGAATAGGATAGGCGGGATTCGGGGTCGCCACGGCGTCCCCCGGCCCGATCACCGCAAACAACAGGTGCGCCAGCGCGTCCTTGGCCCCCATGGTCACGATCACTTCTTTGTCCGGGTCCAGCTCCACGCCGTAGTTGACCCTATGCCGCTTGGCGATGGCCTCACGCAGCCGCGGAATGCCCCGCGAAAGCGAATAGCGGTGGTTCCGGGCGTCTTGCGCCGCCTCTATCAGCTTGTCTACCACCAACTTAGGGGTGGCCAGGTCCGGGTTCCCCATCCCCAGATCCACCACGTCGAGCTGCTGCGCGCGAAGCTGCGCCTTGCGTTCATTCACCACCGCGAATACATACGGCGGCAACTTCTTGATCCGGTAGAACTCCTGTCCGCTGTCCTGCATAGATCCTTATATTCTATGCGCTCCCCGCCCCTTCCCGCATCTGGGGCGCCTCGGCCCTCTGCTGCGGCGGCCCCTCAGGCCCGCCAGCCGGCCCTCCGGCCGGCTTCTCCGCGATCGCACGAAGCGGCGCTCTCCGCCCTTCGTTGCGGCGCCCGCCCGGATCTGCTAGCCTACGAGCAGCCGGGAGGGAGCCGTTCAGGGCAGGGAGGTTGCACTGCCCGGGCGGTTCTGGTAGGCTGAAACGTCAGCCGCCATCCGGTAGCCGTCCGGCTTGATTCCCGCGGGCGAATGGTGTTCGGGTTCGGCCCTTGCGCGGACTGGCCGGGCGTGGCCTTCCCAAAGCTCTTGAATTAATCGCAAGTTCTTTGGCCGCCCTAGTCTGCGCCCAAGAGGCAGAGCGCGGCGCAGTGCGGTCAGAACGGTTTTTGAGGCCGGCGGCCGGTTCGGGCTTCCACGAGATCCCCGGCTCGGTTGCCCAGATCTTTGACAATCTGGTTGGACGCAAAGTTTGAACCTTCGTTGGATTCGAGTTCAACCGAGACGATACAACTCAACAAGATCAAACGAGAGTTTGATCCCGGCTCAGAATCAACGCTGGCGGCGCGCTTAACACATGCAAGTCGAACGAGAAAGGGGAGCAATCCCTGAGTACAGTGGCGTCCGGGTGAGTAACACGTGGGTAATCTGCCCTCTGGTGGGGAATAACCCTGGGAAACCGGGGCTAATACCGCATAACTCCGCGAGGAGAAAGTCGCAAGACGCCGGAGGAGGAGCCCGCGGCCGATTAGCTTGTTGGTGAGGTAACGGCCCACCAAGGCCAAGATCGGTAGCCGGCCTGAGAGGGCACACGGCCACACTGGCACTGAAATACGGGCCAGACTCCTACGGGAGGCAGCAGTGGGGAATCTTGCACAATGGGGGAAACCCTGATGCAGCGACGCCGCGTGAGCGATGAAGCCCTTCGGGGTGTAAAGCTCTTTCGGCGGGA
>JBEKLW010000067.1:0-14429 GCA_050008815.1 Bryobacteraceae bacterium | reverse complement strand
CTGGCGCTGAACGGTCAGCCCGGCGCACCTCCTGGAGCCACTCCTCCGGCTCCCAGCCGGTCATGGGGAACTCCCCGATGACCGCGTCATACAGGCACGCCCGGACGGCCTCGATGGATTCGCGCCCGCCGATGGCGATTTCCGCCGTGCAATCGCACAGGCGCGCTACGCCACCGGCCTCGCCTTCCAGCCATGCGGAGGCGCCCGAAGTTTCCCACAACACCCGCATAGGACCGTCACTCCACGGCCTGCCCGTGCGCGGCGCTTCGGCTCGTGCTGCGGCCGATTGCCATCTGCATCGCCGGTAGTTCTGGCTGTGTTCCTTCGCTATATCGGGACTGGCGGCGGCGCCTGCATGATCCCCGGCACTGCCTCGCCATCTCTGTGCACCCGAGCATGGCAGCCGCATGCACTCAGGCGTGGCAGTCGCATACGCTCAGGCATGGTGGCCGCGCCCTCTCAGGCGTGGCAGCCGCACACACCTAGGCGCCCTCCAGCCGCTGGCGATGGTCTCTCCCCCTTTCGGGGTGATGGAGGCTCCGTGGTCCGGCAGCCCGACCCACGCCGGGGTGGGGTCTTTCCCCCTATTCCACCTCAACTTAACTTCCTGATTGCCTATCCCAGCGCTTCGGGGGATAATGGAAACAGATTCCGGCACATATGCGTTGGGTCGACCTTAGAAGCAGGTCCGGAGCTGGAGAATGAAGCGGGCGGGGTCGGATGAGCCGCTGCGTTGTTCCTTTTGCCACAAGAGCCAGGATGTCGTCGGCAAGCTGATCTCCTCCCCCAGCGACTACCCGCGGGCCTACATCTGCGACGAGTGCATCGCCGTCTGCAACTCAATCCTGGAGGACGACCGTCACGACTCGCCGTACGCGACCCCGCACAAGCTGCCCAAACCGCTGGAACTAAAGGAGTACCTGGATCAGTACGTGATCGGCCAGGAGGCCTCCAAGAAGAAGCTCGCCGTCGCCGTCTACAACCACTACAAGCGCATCCACATGAGCAAGCAGCGGGGCGCCGACGTGGAGGTGTCGAAATCGAACATTCTCCTCATTGGCCCGACGGGCTCCGGGAAGACCTTGCTGGCTCAGACACTTGCGCGGATCCTCGACGTTCCGTTCGCCATCGTGGACGCCACCACGCTGACCGAGGCCGGCTACGTCGGCGAGGACGTCGAGAACATCGTTCTGAGGCTGCTTCAAAACGCCGACTGGGACGTGCAGCGCTGCCAGCAGGGAATCATCTACATCGACGAGATCGACAAGATCAGCCGGAAAGATGAGAATCCCTCCATTACGCGAGACGTCTCCGGTGAGGGTGTCCAGCAGGCCCTGCTGAAGATCCTGGAAGGGACCGTCGCCAACGTGCCGCCACAGGGCGGCCGCAAGCACCCGCACCAGGAGTTCACTCCGGTCGACACAACCAATATCCTGTTCATCTGCGGCGGGGCGTTCGTCGGCCTGGAGAAGGTTATCGGGCGGCGGGTCGGCAAGAAGCAGATGGGATTCCTCACGGTGGAGCAGGACGGCAAGCCGATCTCGTCGGGGCGGCGGGATTTGGATCTGCTGTGGCAGGTCCGGCCGTCCGACCTCATCAAGTTCGGTTTTATTCCGGAATTCATCGGCCGCCTGGCGGTGGTGGGGATTCTCGAGGACCTCGACAAGGACGCGCTGGTGCAGATTCTCACCAAGCCCAAGAACGCCATCGTGCGCCAGTACCAGCGGCTTTTCGAGTTCGAGAATGTTAAACTAAGATTCAGCGACGAGGCGCTGGATGCCATCGCGCGGCTGGCCATGGAGCGCAAGGTTGGAGCCCGCGGGCTGCGCATGATTCTGGAAGACCTGATGCTGGACCTGATGTACTATCTGCCGTCGTACAAGAAGGTGCGCGAGTTCGTGGTGACGCAGGAGATGGTGATGGCCCAGAAGATCAGTCTGGCCCTGTTGGAGAAGGCTGGCTAGCGAGGGCTGTTCGGGGGTCTGGGAGCCGGTTCGGGGTCTGGGGCAGGAATTCCGCGAGGCGCGGTCCGAGGCGAGGGAATCTCCACGCGGCCGCCAGCCAAGAGTCCATCCCCCTTTGGTAGAATCTGGCCGGGGGGCGGCGGCGCAGCTACCGGGCCGGGTGAGCGAGCGGCGGAACAGCCGCAGAGTCCCGCGCAGGCCGCGGCCGCCGCGGAGAGAGCTCAATGCTTACTTCCAAGGAAAAAGCGGACACGAAACGATTGCCGATGATGCCCGTCCGGGACGTGGTAATCTTCCCGCACATGATGACCCCGTTCGTGGTGGGGCGCGAGTCCAGCGTGCGGGCGCTCGAGGAAGCGCTGGCCGGAGACAAGAAGATCTTCCTGGCCACGCAGCACGATGCCTCCATCGACGAGCCGCGCCCGGAGGAGATCTTCCAGATCGGCACGATCGTCAGCATCGTCCAGAGCCTGCGGCTGCCGGATGGCAACATCAAGGTCCTGGTGGAGGGTGTCGAGCGGGGCAAGATCGTCTCGGTCGCCGACGAGGAAGGGTTCTTCCGCGCCGTGGTCCGCACGTATCACTACAAGGTGGAGCCCGGACCGCAGCTAGAGGCCCTGGTGGCCCGCATCAGCAACCTGTTCGAGCAGTACATCAAGCTCAGCCAGAACCTGAATTACGAGACCATGATCGCCGCCATCCGCGTGGACGATCCCGGCAAACTGGCCGACACTGTGGGCGCCAATCTCCAGCTCACGATCGAGGAGAAGCAGGAGCTGCTGGAGATCTTCGACCCGGTCAACCGGCTGACGCGCGTGGCCGAGATGCTCGACATCGAGATCGAGAAACTCAACGTGGACCGCACCATCCAGGGCCGCGTCAAGCGGCAGATGGAGCGGGCCCAGAAGGAGTTCTACCTCAACGAGAAGATCAAGGCCATCCAGAAGGAACTCGGCCGCGGCGAGAAGAGCGAGATCGACGAGCTGAAGAAGAAGATCGAGACCGCGGGCATGACCAAGGACGCTTCCGAGAAGGCTTTGGCCGAGCTGAAACGGCTCGAGAACATGCCCCCGATGTCGGCCGAGTCCACGGTCTCGCGGAACTACCTGGACTGGCTGCTGGCCGTGCCCTGGAAGCAGCGCTCGCGGGAGATCCGCGACTTGAAGCACGCCCAGGAGGTGCTCGAGTCGGACCACTACGGCCTGGACAAGATCAAGGAGCGCATCCTGGAGTTCCTGGCTGTGCGCCGGCTGGTGAAGAGCCCGCGCGGCTCCATCCTGTGCTTCGTGGGCGCGCCGGGCGTCGGCAAGACCTCGCTGGGCATGTCGATCGCCCGGGCCACCGGCCGGAAGTTCGTGCGCTTGTCGCTGGGCGGCGTGCGCGACGAGGCCGAGATCCGGGGTCATCGCCGGACCTACATCGGGGCGCTGCCCGGCCAGATCATCCAGATGATGCGGAAGGCCGGTACGCGGAACCCGGTCTTCATGCTGGACGAAGTGGACAAGATGTCGATGGATTTCCGCGGCGACCCCTCGGCGGCGCTGCTGGAGGTGCTCGATCCGGAACAGAACCACATGTTCATGGATCACTACCTGGACGTCGAGTACGACCTGAGCCAGGTGTTCTTCATCACCACGGCGAACGTGCTGCACACGATTCCGCCAGCCTTGCAGGACCGGATGGAGGTAATCCGGCTGTCGGGCTATACGGAGCTGGAGAAGCTGGAAATCGCCAAGCGGTTCCTGGTCCAGAAGCAGATGCGCGAGACCGGGCTGACGGACAAGCTGGTCCAGTTCACCGACGAAGGCCTGATGGACCTGATCCTGCGCTACACGCGCGAGGCCGGCGTCCGCAACCTGGAGCGCGAGATCGGCAACATCTGCCGGAAAGTCGCGCGCCGCGCGGTGAACAAAATGGGCGGCGACGGCGAGGGGAAGGCCGAAACCGGGCCGGGCGCCCCGGCGGCAGTCATCCAGTCCGAAACCGTGCCGGACGCCCCGGCGGCAATCATCAAGTCCGAAACCGTGCCCGACTATCTCGGGCCGGCGAAGTTCCGCGACCTGGAAGCCGATAAGACCAACGAGGTCGGCGCGGCGCTGGGGCTGGCCTGGACCGAGGTGGGCGGGCAAATCCTGGTCACCGAGGCAACGATCATGGATGGCAAGGGAAAGCTGACCACGACGGGCAAGCTGGGCGAGGTGATGCAGGAATCGGCGCAGGCGGCCTTGAGTTACGTCCGCTCGCGTTCGCACCTGTTGGGCTTGCCGAAGGATTTCTACCGGCACCTGGACATTCACGTGCATCTCCCGGAAGGTGCCATACCCAAGGACGGGCCGTCGGCCGGCATTGCGCTGTGTACGTCCATCGTCAGCGCGCTCACCAAGATCCCGGTGCGCTGCGACGTGGCCATGACGGGCGAGATCACGCTGCGCGGCCGGGTGCTGGCCATCGGCGGGCTCAAGGAGAAGCTGCTGGCGGCGCGCCGCCACGGAGTGCGCGAGACGATCATCCCCAGGGACAATGAGAAGGACCTTCCCGACATCCCGGAGAACGTCCGCGCGGATATGAAACTGCATCTGGTTCAATCCATGGATGAGGTGCTCAAGATCGCCCTGGCGGGAGAGATCACGGCTCTGCCGTTGGTGGCGGGCGCGGCGCCAGTGGGGCAGATTGCGGTCCAACCCAGCGAAGAGCAGTTGCACTAACACATTCCTCAGCCAGGCGATGCGGGGGGCGGAGTGGGGTCCCCCGGGCCCTGGCGGGAACGTCAGGCGGTAACGGCAGTGTCCCAAAGCGTGGAGGCTCGGTATATAATTGGAGCAGCCCACGGAGAGCAGTTTCCCCCCGAGGAACTCCCGGAAATCGCGTTCCTTGGCAGAAGCAACGTGGGCAAGTCCAGCCTGCTGAATTGCTTGGTCGGAAGCAGGCAACTGGCGCGGGCCGGCCGCAAACCCGGCTCGACGAGGTTGATTCACTTCTACCGCATAAACGGGCTATTCTGCTTTGCAGACCTGCCCGGCTACGGTTTCGCCCGCGTCTCCAAGCAAACCATCGCAAGCTGGAGGGAGCTGATCGAGGCATACCTGCTGGGCCGCCAGTCGCTGGCGCTCGCCATTCTGCTCATCGACGTTCGCCGCGGATGGATGGAGAAGGACCTGGAGCTCAAGCGCTGGCTGGAGTTCCACAACCGGCGGCACCTGCTTGTCGCCACGAAGATGGATAGGCTGAAGAACCAGTCCGAAGAAAGATGCGGCCTGGAAGCGATCCGCCGCCAGGCGGGTGGCCTGGAACCAGTGCCGTTCTCGGCCGTGACCGGCCGGGGAACACGGGAGATTTGGCAAGCCATATGGAAAACCCAGAACAGAACGTAAACCCTGCCCAGACGCAGGAGGATAAGGCCCAGGCGCAAACGCCCCCCGCCGGCGCTCCTCCGCAAGCGGGCGCCCGCAAAGGGCGCAATACGGGGCCCCAGCCGCAGACCAGGAACGGGGCGCCTTCGCATCCGGGCGCCTCGGCGATAACCTCGGCGGCCACGCTCGACCTGGTGGCGCTGAAAGACATGAGCATTCAGCAGCTCAACAACATCGGCAAGGACCTCGGTCTTTCGGGCGTTTCGGGCCTCCGCAAGCAGGAGCTGATCTTCAAGATCCTCCAGGCGCAGGCGGAGAAAAGCGGCCTGATCTTTTCCGAGGGCGTCCTGGAGTGCCTCCCGGACGGCTTCGGCTTCCTCCGCGCCCCCGAGTACAACTACCTGCCGGGCCCCGACGACGTTTACGTCTCGCCGTCGCAGATCCGCCGCTTCGACCTGCGGACGGGCGACACCATCTCGGGCCAGATCCGGCCGCCCAAGGAGGGCGAGCGCTACTTCGCGCTCATCAAGGTGGACGCGATCAACTTCGAGCCGCCGGAGGAGGCGCGCAACAAGATCTTCTTCGACAACCTCACGCCGCTGTATCCGAACGAGCGCATCAGGCTCGAGACGGTGAAGGAGAACTACTCCGGCCGGATCATGGACCTGCTGACCCCGATCGGCAAGGGCCAGCGCGGGCTGATCGTCTCGCCGCCGCGCACCGGCAAGACCATGCTGCTGCAATCCATCGCCAACTCGATCACGGCCAACCATCCGGAGATCATCCTGATCGTGCTGCTCATCGACGAGCGGCCCGAGGAGGTCACCGACATGCAGCGCTCCGTGCACGGCGAGGTCATCAGCTCGACGTTTGACGAGCCGGCGGCCCGGCACGTCCAGGTGGCCGAGATGGTGATCGAGAAGGCCAAGCGGTTGGTGGAGCACAAGCGCGATGTGGTGATTCTGCTGGACTCGATCACGCGCCTGGCGCGGGCTTACAACACCATCGTTCCGCCCTCGGGCAAGGTGCTCTCGGGCGGCGTGGACTCCAATGCCCTGCAGCGGCCCAAGCGCTTCTTCGGCGCGGCGCGCAACATCGAGGAGGGCGGCTCGCTGACCATCATCGCCACCTCGCTGATCGACACCGGCAGCCGCATGGACGACGTGATTTTCGAGGAGTTCAAGGGCACCGGCAACCTGGAGATCCACCTGGACCGCAAGCTGGTGGACAAGCGCGTCTTCCCGGCCATCGACATCAACAAGAGCGGCACGCGCAAGGAAGAGCTGCTCCAGCCCAAGGAGGAGCTGAACCGGGTGTGGGTGCTGCGCAAGGTGCTCTCGCCGCTCTCCCAGGTGGAAGTGATGGAGCTGCTGCTGGACAAGCTCGGCAAGACCCGCTCGAACGGCGAGTTCCTGGCCGCCATGAGCGGGTGAGGGCCGTCCGCGGGGCGGGCCGCCTGGGCCGCGCTGCGGCGGGTGCGATCAGTCCGCTCAGAAGGCGAGCTTCTCACGCGCCAAGAGGTGCCGCTCTCGGCGGTCAGCTGCGGCTTCGCGCGAAGACGCCTGCAAGCTGCCTCCCGCTGGCTCCGGTGATATGCTATGCCACTTGGACACCTCGAACCAGCCAGAGTCAACCTCTGACGGGCCGGCCACGCCGTCAATCAGCCGGCACCTGCACTGTCTCGTGGATCGCTTCGTCGGACCAGTGATTCTTCGGGTCCTTTCGGAC
Source organism: Bryobacteraceae bacterium (assembly GCA_050008815.1). Taxonomy (GTDB): domain Bacteria; phylum Acidobacteriota; class Terriglobia; order Bryobacterales; family Bryobacteraceae; genus JBEKLJ01. The sequence goes on along the minus strand of JBEKLW010000067.1, from coordinate 7,387 downwards.
CGGCATTGGAAGCGAGCCTCTGTTTTTGCGGTGCTTCTCGTTTCCCTGTTTCGCGCGTTTCCCAGCTACGACGCACTCGCCACCGCCTATGACAAGGGCACATGGCGCGATGCGATGGTCCAGGTGGATGATCCTTTCGCCGACATGAGCCGCTTCTTTCCAGACGAATCCCATCAGAGCAAAATGACCTTTCGTCTGACGGTACCCGTGCTCGCTCACATCTTTCACCTGCACCGGACCGGGATCCTCGTTTTCTCAGCTCTCCTCGGGATTGTCCTCCTCTACAGTGTTCTCACCGTCGCTTTCAAGATCACTGGCAGCAGGAAAGCAGCTTTCTTTGTCTGCCTGGCGGCGGCGTGCAGTTGGTCGGGCGAAACGGCGTTTCACGAGTTGCGCGGCGGCTATTACGACGCTGCGGCCCTGTGCCTGTTGGTCCTGGCCGCAACCACGGAATCATTTCCCCTCACCGCAATCACCGTCTTTTTGGCCGCCTGGACCGATGAGCGGGCTTTGATTGCTTCCTCGTTCGTGTTCCTCCTCTCGATCAGCCAGGCCGAGCGCGTCGGCCCGCGGAGTTTCCTTGCCGGGAAGCGTGCGGCCATCCTGATCGCCTGGGCCGCGTACCTGGCGACGCGAGTGTATTTGACGGCGGCGCACTCGCTAACGGTCAGCACCGGCAACGTGGGACTTTCGGTGTTCCGCCAGCAGACCAACGTCATTCCTCTGGGCGTCTGGACAGGTCTTGGGGGAGGCTGGTTGCTCGTGGCGTGCGGCATTGCCGCTCTGCTTCTCGCACGACGCTACCGGATGACTGCTGCCTTTTGCGGGGCCCTCGGAGTGACCATCGGTCTCGGCTTATTGGTTCTCGACGTGACGCGCAGCATGGCGTACTGCCTCCCGGCCGTGTTCGTCGGACTCAGCGTGCTCAGCCGCAGCCAGCCCCTCGAAGAAACTGAGAGCCTTGCCGTGCTCAGCGGGATCGTCTCTCTGATCGTTCCCGAGTACCACGTACAGGGGAGGACGGATCTCTACTGGTTGTATCCGCTGCCGATCCAGGCGATCCGCTGGCTGTTTCCGTAGCTGTTTGGCGGTTGATTGCTGGAACCCCTCCTCGCGGTCTCCTTCGGCGGAGAAGCTTCTCCCGATGAGCAGCGGCTGCGGACTTCAGCGTTACGCCCAGTCAGCCTTGCCGAGGCCATCGCCGCCTGCGGAGCCGAGGGGACCCTACCGCGACCGCCAGCGGCAGCCCCTCCCTCAGAGCGCTGCCAAAAACGTTCCGCCACGTGCGGCGACATCCCAGACCCCCTCCTGCCCAGAAGCGGGAATTCGGAGCGCATGAGAACGCCGATGGGAACCTAATTTCGGGTAGCCCAGGCGTCGCCAATGGGATCAATGAGTTAACCGCCCTCAAAGGGGTATCTGGCGGCTAATCTCGACAGTCATGTCCCGCACCCATCCAACCCTTCTGGTCGGAATGGGTTGATTTATCCTTTTGTTTCCACTATGTTATGGCACATTCGACAATATTGTTGACGAACAAGAAAACAAAGAGATATAAGATTCCAACATTGCGGATCTGGGCGATCCAAAACCTCAAGCTAAGGAGGAAACGGTGTCTACGACTCCCCTTCGTGTGGAAGTGATGGAGCTGCTGCTGGACAAGCTCGGCAAGACTCGCTCGAACGGCGAGTTCCTGGCCGCCATGAGCGGGTGAGGCGCTCAACTGGGGGAGACACGGGAGGCTGACCGCGCCGAGCGTTCAGTGAGAAGCCGAATCCCGCAGCGGAGCTGGGCGCGGCGCGGTCCCCACTACGCCGGGCTGGGAGCGCGCAGGTCGCGGGGCGGGATTCGGAGCCCGGCGGGAGGCGGGCCGCCCCAGATCACGACATCGGGGCACAGATCCGCACCGTTGGGCCACGCGAGTGCGCCCGCTTCGACTCTCACCTGGCGGAACAACGCCGGATCGGTCCGTACAGCGTCGAAGATGGCACCGGTGAGGAGTGACTCCAGGTCGCGCTCGACGCTGTTGCCGTCGGTCAATGCAAGCCGTACGCGGAAGCCCTCGACGAGAGCGACCTCGCGGATGCGTAACAGTTCCATCTCGGTTTCCTTCTAATCCAGAGGCTCGATCGGCTTCAACAGGACTCCGTGCTGGGCAAGGTCCCAATCCTTGCGTAGCTCGTTCCGCCTCAGTGCGGCCCATTCGAGAACCATTGCCAACGCCCGCCGCGGCAGCGTTCCGCGGTAGATTGCCAGCGTCTCGATCTCGATCAGCGCCTCATACCCAGCGTACATCGCATGAAAATGCGCCGGGGCGTGGTCGTTGAAGAAGATCCGGATACTGATGCCGAAGAAACGGCTGACTTCGGGCACACAGGCAATCTACCACACTTCCCGGCTGCGCTACAGCTTCTTCAGTGCCACCAGGTATACGTCGTTCTCCCGCATCGGGAAGGTCTCGCTGAAGCGGCCGTCGGAGATTCGTACGACCTGGCTGCGCGAAGGCGCGCCGCTGTTGAGGGCCTTGATCGTCTCGACCTGGCGGCGCGTGAGCTGGCTGGGCGCGCCGAGGTCGAGATACGTGGTGTACGGGTCGTTGACCCGGTAGCCCGTCCGGTATACCTCGAGCAGGTAGACGCCCGGAGGAATGCCTGAGAGTCGCACAGTGACCGGCCCCGTGTTCTTCGACGGCAGCTCGCCCTTGTAGTAGACCTGGTCGTTCAATCCCTTTGGCGGCACGACCGGCGTGTAGTCCCAGAACAACGCCTGAATGCCGCCGTCGTCATCCCTGGTGACCCACGAAGAATCGTCGGCGCTGGCCAGCTCGGTCTCGCCGAGCAGGCTCAGGAACTGGTAGGCGAAGTAGGCGGGCTTCTTGATCGACTGGTAGTTCAGCAGGCCGAAGCCGCCGTGGAACGGAGTCATCCGCGGGCCGAGCTCCTCGAAAATGTCCGTGAACACCCAGTAAGACATCGAATCGACCGACTCCTGGGCGCCCTTGATCTTGTCCAGGATAAACGCAGCCTGGTGATATTGGTCGTGGATGTAGTCGGTGGGCGTATAGGCGGAGCTCCATTCGGTGAAGTGGAGCTCGAGGTTCGGCAGCGCGGACTTACGGATGATTTCACGGGAGTGCACCATGCGCGAGCGGACGGCGGTGCGGTCGGAATCGAGGACCGTGCCCCTCCAGCCGGTCTCGTCGAGATAGCCTTCCCTGACGCCGTAGGAGTGCGTGGCGATGAAATCGATGGGCACGTTGTTCTGGGCGCAGTATTTCAGCAGCTCTTCCTCGAATTGGTACGCAGTGGCCGAGGCCGGACCGCCCACGCGGTACTCCCGCGAGACGCTCTTCACCGCCTCCGCGGTCGTCCGATAGAGCCTCAGATACTCCGCCAAATCGGCGGTGTAGAAGGGTCTGATGTCGGGCTCGTTCCAGACTTCGAAGTACCAGGTCCTGACCTCGTCATCACCGTAGCGCTCGCGGAAATGAGCGACCAGGTTCCGGACCAGGTCCGCCCATTTCTGGTAGGACTTCGGCGGGGTGACGTTGCCCTTCCACCAGAAGATCGTGGTGGTTCCGCTGGCGAGGGCGGCGGGCATGAACGCCAGCTCGACAAACGGCTTCAGGCCAAGGCTCAGCAGGCTGTCGTAGAGCGCGTCGATGTACTGCCAGTTATAGATCGGATTGCCGCTGGCGTCCTCCCTGTAGACGCCCATGTCGTCGCTCAGCAGGCCGTGCATCCGGATGTATTGGAAACCGATGTCCCCTTGGACGAGAGCGAGCTGCTGCTGCCAATCGGCGCGCAGCCCCTCGTTGGCCCTGCCGGCGCCGATGCACCGCTTGAAGACCTTGCTGTGCGGTCCACGAACGGCTGAGAAATCGGCGGCGATCACGCGCGCACTCGGAGCTGCAGCCTGGTTTTGGGCGCGGGCCGGCTGCGCTGCGAGCGCGCAGAGAACCGCGGCGGGAATCAGTGCGGTAAATCGTAACGTTGGCATGATGCTGTCCTTCTTGAGGGTATCATCGCGCTTGCTCTTCGGACGGCGCGCGCCGCGGCCGCTGGCGGACAACCGGCGGCTCTGAAGCCGGCGGGTAGCCGGAGGGCGGCGCCCGTCTTCAGCGTGCAGCGTCGGCTTCAGCCGACGATCTGCTGAGAATCATCGCTGACGTCTGAAAGCTGATAGCTGATAGCTGGAAGCTGATAGCCGCAAGCTGTTTCTTGTGGCGCACCTCTTTGCCGCCGTTTGGCATCCGCCAACGGACAGCGTGCAGCGTCGGCTTTCCGTCTTCTGGACCCGCAAACGGGCAGCCCACGGCGAGCGTGGAGCGCCGGCGCTTTGCCGGCGTCTTCCCTGCGCTCTCCCGGTCTGTGCGGTTACAATCGGCCTGATGGGGCGTATTCGCGTTCTCTCCGACGAGGTGGCCAACAAGATCGCCGCCGGAGAGGTGGTCGAGCGGCCCGCCTCAGTGGTCAAGGAGCTGCTGGAGAACGCGCTGGACGCGGGTGCGACGCGCCTGCAGGTCGAGATATCGGGCGGCGGCCGCCGGCTCATCCGCCTCTCCGACGACGGCTGCGGGATGTCGCGCGACGACGCCATGCTGGCCTTCGAGCGGCACGCCACCAGCAAGCTGGCGAGCGCGCGCGACCTGCTGAGCATCTCGACCCTGGGCTTCCGCGGCGAGGCGCTGCCGTCGATCGCCTCGGTGTCCCGGCTGGTGCTCGAGACCCGGGCGGCGGAGGAGCTAACCGGAACGCGCGTCGAGATCGCCGGCGGCAAGATGCTGCGCTCCCAGGAGGCGGCGCTGGCGCCTGGCACGCAGATCACGGTTCGCGACCTGTTCTACAACGTCCCGGCGCGGAAGAAGTTCCTACGCTCGGAGCAGACCGAGCTGGCGCACATCGCTTCGCTGGTGACGCACTACAGCCTGGCCAGTCCCGAGAAGACGTTCCAGCTCACGAGCGACGGCCGGGAGCTGCTGAACGTCACACCCGCGGAGAAGCTGCGCGAGCGGGTGTATCAGGTCTTCGGCAGCCAGACGCTGGAGGAGCTGGTGGATCTGGGCGTGCGCGAGCGCACCTTCGAGCGCGCGCCGGAGGCGGGCGGGCCGGCGCTCGTCAAGGTCTTCCGCCTGCGCGGGTTCGTTTCCCGGCCGCAGGTGCAAAAGCTCAACCGCAACTCGGTCTTCCTGTTCATCAACCGGAGGCTGATCCGCGACCGCCTGCTGCTGCACGCCATCTCCTCGGCCTACCACAACCTGATTCCGCCGGGCACGTACCCCTTCGCATTGCTGTTCCTGGAATGCGAGCCGGAAGAGGTGGATGTGAACGTGCACCCGGCCAAGACCGAGGTCCGGTTCCGTGCCCAGTCGTTCGTGCACGACTTCGTGCGGGACGCGGTCCGCGAGGCGCTGATCGAAACCAAGCCGGTCTCGGCCGCGCCCTTGCCGGCGGCTCCCGCGCATTTCCACCCGCAGCCCGCGGCGGAGCTGCCGTACTCAGAGTTTTCCCAGCGGCTCGAGGACGGGCGCTGGCAGGCGCGGCCCTCGGAGCTGCCGCCGTCGGCCCCGGCGGCGCCCGAGGCGCTGCCGGAGTTCACGCTCCGCGGCACGCGGCCCGCGGAGCCGCGCTTCGACTTCGGAGCCGGCCCGGAGGCGGCCCGCCCGGTTGCGGAGCCGTTCGAAGATGTGCCGCTGCGGGTCCCGATTCCCGAAACCCACGGCGCGTTTCCGCCGGAGCTTGTTCCCGAGCTGTTGCCGAGCCTGGCCGCGCTCACCGATCTGCGGCCGCTCGGCCAGATCCACGAGAGCTTCATCGTCGCGGCCGGCCGCGACGGCCTCTGGATCATCGACCAGCACGTGGCGCACGAGCGCATCCTGTTCGAGAAGATTCTCAAGCAGCGGGCGGCGGGGCGCATCGAGACGCAGCGCCTGCTGATGCCGCTCATCATCCAGCTCACCCCGGCGCAGCAGATCGACTACGACCGCATCGCCGATGAGCTGCAAGCCATCGGCTTTGAAACCGAGCCGTTCGGCAACCGCACCATCGCGGTGAAGGCGGCGCCGGCCGGGGTCGGCGCGGGCGACATCGAGCGGCTGATCTACGAAATCCTGGAGATTGCCGAGCGCGAGCTGCGCCGGGTCTCGCTCGACGACGTGCGCCGGGCCATGGCCGCCTCGATCGCCTGCCGCGCGGCCATCAAGGTGAACATGCGGCTGGATGAGGGCAAGATCGCCTGGCTGCTCCAGGCGCTGGCCGCCACCGACTGCCCCATGAGCTGCCCGCACGGCCGGCCAGTGGCGCTGCGCTACTCCCTGCGCGACATTCTGCGAGGGTTTCACCGCATCTGAGCGGGCTGGCGGCGCCCTTTGCGCTCACGGTAAGATCGTGCCGATGGAGAGCCGGAGTGCTGCGCTGGTGCTGGCCCTCTCCGCCCCCCGCGGCGCGGCCGCGAGTGGCGCCGGGGACCGCGATCCGGCCTCCCTCAATCGTCTCTGGAAAGGCCGCCGCTCGCGCTGGCGGCGCCTGTTCGAGCCGCCCCAGCTCTTTGTCGAGAACCCGGCCGAGCCGCACGACTTTCCGCTGGGGCGGTGGAACCTGTACGTTGGCGGCGCCGGCGCACGCGTGGACGGCTACGTCAACATTGACCTGTTCGCGCTTCCCGGTGTGGACGTCGCGGCCGATGTTGAGCGCCTTCCTTTCCGGGCCGATCTGTTCACCCGGGTCGAGTGCGACGCGGTGCTGGAGCACGTGCCGCACCCCGCCGTTGGCTGCCCGCCAGACCTGACTCAAACCCACGAAAACCAGGAAGACGCCCAGCACCAATTTGAGTCGCTGCTGGTGGCGAACGGGCAATTCGCCCCGCGTCACGAGCCCGGCCGAGCCGCCCACCACAATCGCGGCTGCGTTGACAAGGGTGCCGATCACGGGGGCAAGCCTAGGGATCGCCCTCCCGGGTGGCAAGCGAGGGCCGGCACGCTCATCTGCGCGCTGCCGGCACGAATGACTTCGATCACCTCCGATGTCACCTTGTGGGGACCCTTCGGACCACGTCTCGCTGGGAGCACTGCTGTCACGCCCTCAGCACCCAGTCGCCTAGCCAGGCGACCGACAGTGTTCCGGTGACAACCGAAGGCACTGGCTATCGCCACATCGGTAGCCAACTCCGTTCTGGAGAGCATCGCGATACAGATAGCTTCCGCAAACTTGTCATCGGTCTCATAGACGTAGATAGGCAAGCCGTCGAGGCACACAGAGCGCTTCCCGTCAGTGTCGACCAACGTCAAACGCCTAGTGATCTGATGACCCTCTCTGTCCTCATGGACTTCGAATAGCCTGAGAACAGAAGGCGACTCGACAGCGTCATCCATAGGCTCATATTAGCCGCT
>JBEKLW010000066.1:0-8892 GCA_050008815.1 Bryobacteraceae bacterium | reverse complement strand
CGGCAGGCCGTGGACGAAGCCGGCGGGGGCAGCTATCAGTCGCTGATCAATGCCGCTCTGCGCCAGTACAGGGACCAGGTTCGCGAGCCTCTCGAAGCCACCCTACGACGTGTCCTCCGTCAGGAACTTCGTCGCGCGAGCTGACCAGCCCCGCTGCCAGAAGAGTCCCATGCTGGTGCACTGAGGCCGGGCCGAGCAGAGCGAAGCTGCGCAAGATGCCGCAGCCGTAAGCCGTTGGCCCGAAACACCGACGGGTGACCAGTGGAGGTGCCGGCATACGGCTGCGCAACAGCGCAAGACAGGCCCCTCCCCGGGTTCGGGACCAGGAGGTCGGTGGTTCGAATCCATTCGTCCCGACCAGCCTTTCCCCCCTTCTCATCTGCAGCTTAGGACGGCTCGGGGCTCATCGGCTCCGGGCCGTTTTTCGTTGATTTGCCCAGAATGTGCCCTGGTCGGTGCCGCGACATTCACGCAATGCCGAGCTGTGCTATCTTATCGCCCTGTGGGACTGCTGAAGGCGATCCGTCGCAGACTCGTCTACTGGAAAAGGGTGCTCTTCCACCCGTGGTCGGTGATTGCTGTCGTCATTTGGACCGTTTTTTCGAACGCGGCAACGTTCCGGGACAATTTCCTGCCGCCGGACGTTCAAAGCCAGTGGAGGACGATCGGTCTGCTGCCAAAGTGGAACTGGTGGGTGTGGGTGTTGGGCTTGCTGGCGATCACGCTCTGCATCCTGCTAGAGGCATCGTACAGAGAATGGGTCAGCCAGCGGCGTGAAAGCGAGGTCGAATTCCAGGTTCACGGCATTCCCTCGTTCGGCAGGTTCGACGGCCATCTTTACCTGTTGGTCCCGGACGTGACGATTATCAATCACTCGTATCGAGACTCCATGAGCATCGGAGCATCCCTCTGGCTGCTCTATGAGCCGGTCGGCGTTGAAGCTCACTGCCCGCCAGAGAGTCGGCCAGTGATGGAGTGGGAGAGAGCCCACGATACATATCGGCATAGAATCCTCACGTTTCCCTTGGATCTCGGCGCGAGGAAGACAGCGAGTGGATACATCTGCTTTTGCGCTGACAACGCGCGCGCACTTGGCAACACTCCGCGCCGCGATGCACACGACGGGCTTCTCACCCGGATCGAGTTCAAGGACTACCACTCAGACCAAGTGCTCTACGAAAAGGAAGTCAGCTTTCTGGGATTTGCAGCCTGACAGATGCCCAGCACAGTAGATTACAGGGCCGCCGGACAGTCGCTAAAGCACTCTTTCGGCGGTAGTGTAACTCCTGTTGCGGAGCATCTGCGCATGTGCTGTAAGCGAAAGGGCCCGCTGCAACAAACGAAGGAGTCCCAGCGATGGACTTATTGAACGAGCTCCCCGTAAGGTTCGACCTCCAGACGGTCTCCCAGTTTTCATCAATAGTACTCACGTTCTTCACCGCCTGGCTTACTCTCATAATCCTGAAATTCACAGTCAGGCCGAAGATACGGATCAGCGCTCATGGAAGACGGCGGTGGTCTCCCTCGGAGCCTGCGACCTTGAGGTTCGACCTAAAGAACGTCGGCCACTGGTACGGCCGGCCGCCTGCCACAAACACAAAGGTCTATGTGAACGTTGCCCCACCTCTTGAGCCGATCAAAATCCGGTACGGCTCTATACTCGAAAGGACGGATGAGAAGGTCGGTCCCGGCAAGGGTGGGGTCAAGTGCTTACGGGCAGAAGGGATCGACCTGTTTTATGAAGAGCCTGGAGAAAGCATTGAACTCCAATTGATGACCCCCGATGCCAAAGGACGATATCGGATATGGCTTTCGCTTTACTCAGAGCAGGGTGGGCATACGGTGTATCGGACGAGCCTCAGAGTATTGCCGAGGCCCGTTCCGAAGGCTGGGGCTGATCAAGAGTGGTAAGGGTATCGATGCGCCGATCCACTATCATGCTGCATCGCGCGGCAGGCGTTCGCTCGCCATGGTCATGGCCTTCCGTACAGTCTCGACCTGCGGGTGCACGTACCTCTTCGTCGTGGCGAAGTCGCCGTGCCCTGCCAGGTAGGCCAGCGTGCAGGGGTCTATCATCCTGGCCCACCGGGTCAGGTAGGTGTGGCGAAGGGTGTAGCGGGGAAACCGCTCGACCTTCGAGGCCCTGCACGCCTTTAGGTGCTGCTTCTTAAGACTCGACTTCTCGATTTGCCCGGAGCGCGTCAGCGCCGGGAAGACCCACCCCTGGGCGGCGTCATGCTTACGCGCCTCCAGGATGGCAGCGGCCCGTTCGGACTGTGGGATTACCCGGCGCGCGAGCTGACCACCCCAAGGTCGGGCTGGGAACGAGGTCTCCCGGCCCGCGGGGACTCGCAACCGGTGCCGAGAGCCCGCAGCCGGGAGGGGGCAAAAATGGGGTAAGTCGTTGCTGTCCCCATTTCCCCTGTTTCCAGCCGTTTCCTGCTTGCGGTAGGTAGCGGGGTGACCGACTCATGCCAAAAGTCCGAGAGGCTGCGAAAGGATTCGGGCGGTGTGTGAGCGGGGCTTCCTCCAGCGCAAGCTCAAGTGCGGGGCTGGCGGAAGACTTCTACGTGGCCGCAATTTTCACATATGAACACACTTACAGATATGGGGTTCCCGGCGAAGCTCAATTGTTCTAGGTCCCTCTGCCGACGATATAGCCCCTTCCCGCAGATCTGACAGTATCCTGGTCCCCCTTCCTCCGAGAGGTGGCCGCCACGGCGCAGTGTTCGCAGCGAGTCATCCACACACTCCAGCAGTTCCTTTGCGGTTGGCAGGCAATCCTGTTCGTTTTCCACGACGCAACGCTTGAGAAGGCCATTGATGTTCGGCATCGCGGGCTCGTCGGGAAACCGCTTTTCGACGTTGTACTGGTCGCGATCATAGTACCAGTAGGGTAGTTGAGGAAGCCCAGAGACCATCGACCACAATACCTTTCCCAGCGGGAAGACATCGAAGGACGGCTTGACATCATCGATCCGCACTCCCGTGTTCGCCCAGGGGGCCATCCAATCTCGGGCACCAACGCGCTCGAACGTATCAGTAAGCCGCTCCCGCCGCTCATCTTCGAAATAGAGGATCCCGAAATCGCCGAGGACGAGCCGGCCGTCAGAGGCAATGAAGATGTTCGCAGGCTTGATGTCCCGGTGAACAATGCCGTAAGCCTGCAACGCCGCCACCGAAGCGACCAGCGGCCGGAACGCCTCCAACGCGGCCAGGGCCCTGCCGGCGTACTTCTCACGCTGTCCATCCAGGGTGCTCCCTGGGTGGTATTCGGTGATCATCCAGCGCCCATTCAGGTTGTCTCGCAAGAGCTTGAGGATGCCCGGCTGCGCAAGCCTCTTGAGCGCATCAACCTCACGGTGGAACCGCAGGATGGCTTTCTGAGCGTTCGGATCATCCTGACGTATGTTGAATCTCTTCAGTGCCCCGAGTTCCTCTGGCTTTTCGGGCCTGCCGTATTCGACGATGGCCTTTGACAGCACCCCTCCTAACGAGAGCCACTGTGCGGCATCTGGGCGGTAGGTTGAGGTCATCGAGGTAATGCTGACCTCGATTCCCTTGAGACACCCGCCGCGCTCTCGCACGCGGTCGGGGTTGCGCACCAGGTGAACCTCTCCTTGCGCACCGGCGCCTAGTCGTTCAATGATCTCCCATCCACCAAAGTCCTCTGGCATTCAAGTCTCCTGCGTGGACGCGTTCTCGATCCAGTTTCAGACAATGATCTCAGATTCAACTCTGAATAGGTAGGGGGATACACCGAACCGCCACGCCTCAGGCGTCTCGGAAGGACGGTAACGCCCTCCCGCTTTTCGGCCTAGTCTCGTAGTTCGGTACGATTCCTGGAGACCATCAGAAAGACCCTTTCGGCCATCGCACTGCTGGCCGCCGCGACACCTGGCGCGGAGCTGTTTCGGGGCGACTTCTCGCGGTACCCGCCGGGGCGGCTCTCCGCGCCCATCTGCGAGCTGAACGCGGCCATCCAGGAGTATCATTAACTCGCCCACCGCGACGTGTCGCCCGGCCCTCGGACCAGCGCCATCTGCTACCTCGATGCCTGCGCCGCTGACTTTGGCGATTTCGTAGCCTCTCTTGAAAATGCCCGCAACCCATTGATTGCACAAGGGCGTTCCCGCGCCATTTTCATGCTCGCGGGTGCCGCCTGGGGCGGCATGGGTCAGAACTGTCCCCGAAATACCGGAGTAGGGGAGCGCGGCGGTACCCTGAAGCCATGATCATCGGCGAGGATTCTGTCTTCCGCAAGATCCCGTCCGTTTTGGACCGCCGCCAAGCACTGTTCATGGAGGCCATCAGATACAGCGTCGAGATGGCTGCGTTGGCATACCATCGCCTCCAGAAGACGCTTCCGCTCATGACGAAGAAGATGGAGGACGTGGACAAGGACACGCCTTCAAGCGTGTCCGTGATGCTCGACGCGTGGTCAATCGTGGACTCCCTTCACCGGCTGAGGGGGCTTGCGGAGAAAATGCCCGGAGTCAAGGGCAAGTACAAAAACCCGAAGTTCCGCCTGTTCATGGGCAGCACTGAGAACATCACGACGTTGCGGCACACGGTGCAGCACCTCGACACAGAGATTGGCGGAGTTGTCGATGACAAGGATTGGGCGGTTCTTGGTTCGCTGAGTTGGTGCCTTGTGAACCCTGAAAGGAACGAGATCACCGCATGCACGTTCATGCCAGGCATTCCGATGGGTTCACGACCGCTCATAAACCCCGCGGGGCGGCGAATCTGGCACCTTCCGGTTGATTTCATCACCATCGAGCGAAGTGGCGTCTCCGTGTGTTTGAGCGATGCGATGCGCCGCATGGAAGCACTCGTCGCTTCAATGGAAAAAGGGTTCTCTGACGCGTGTGCCGAGCAGATCCCGGAGGAACATAAGGGCAAGACCTACGGTGCAGACCTTCTGCTCTGTGTTGTCATGTCGGTCGCTGCACAGCAAATCGTTCCCGAAGACACGCCAGATCCTGAACCGGAATTGCCTCCAGTCGAGGGCGGTGAGGAGGATGACGAATAGCCAGCCCATAGCGGACGGAATCAACAGGGGGACAGCAGGAATCTTCACCTTTTCCCCGAGGTGAGCTGACAGGTCTGGTAGTTTCGCAGACCGATGGCGCCCGGCCTGTGGGGGCTCGCAACCGGTACCGAGAGCCGAGCCGCGTCCGCAGCCGGGAGGAGGGTGTCCTCCGGATAACGCAGTGGTACAATTCCCCTGGTCTCGAGGTTGAGATGTTCAACAAATGGCACGAAGCCGCGACTAGCGTTGGCGAGTACTTCTTCGTGGCTACATTCACATGGCTGATCCTAAATGACGAGGCCGCACACATCGCCGCGATGGCTTCAGGAATGACGGCAGCGGGGGAACAACGGGCTTCCACGCTGGTGAACTTGGAGAAACTGACCTCCCAGCTCGACCAGGAAGATCGCCGCAGGGTAGCCCAACTCTCGGCGTTCCTCCAATCGAAAGACTGGGACCTTGGCGATGCCTTCCGGGCCAGGAAGGCGCTGATGCAAATTGACCGGGAGTATTGGAGAGCGATGTCCAACTGGTACGGCAGGGCAGATCCGGACGTTTTTGTCAGACGACACCCTGAAATGCGGGACGTCAGGGACTCGATTGCGCGCAAGGTGGCAGAAGCACCGAAGATTCGCCGCTGGTGGTAACCGGGTTCATTCATCGCCGTGCGCCTGCCGTTCGCCCTGCCAGACGGTTGCCGCAGTAATGCGGTCCGGTTGCCCGGTTAGAGCGCCCTCGGAGGCTGCTCCCACCATCACCTCGACCGCCTCCGCCGTGGGAAACCGCACGGGCCGCGATCCTTTCACGGCTTCCCGTGCCGGTTTCCCTGCTACGGTTTCCCCGTTACAGAAGCGTGAAGCCCGGCGCGCCGCCGAGCGAGCGGTCGAAGGTGACGGTGCCCCGGCAGCCCTTGGCCAGGTTCATCTGGGCGATAAGGTGGTCGGCGAAATCGCCTTTCCCTTTCCGGCAGGATTGAATCGCGGCCCGAACCGCATCCTCGGCTTCGAGCTGAAAGACGTCCGTGCCGAGGAGTGTTTCCATCACTTGCAGGATGCGCAAGCGGGGCTGCCGGTATACCGAGCGCAAAACCCACACCGCCTCGCACAGCACGACGGCGGAGACGTAAACCACTTCGCCGTGGGATCGTGACCGCGCCAGGAACGCATGCGCGCGCTCGGCCTGCCGCGGATCGTCCGCGACGAGAAACCGAACCAGGACGTTCGTATCGATCCCTGTCATTAGGTCCGCGCCCGGGTACGCTTCCATCGCGACCGGATGGCTGCCTCAATCCCTCTGTCCATGACCTTCAGGGTCGCGGGCTTCTCTCCCGGGCGCCGAAAAACGCCCCGCAGGTCCTCAAAAGGGATCTGTTGTGCAGCTAGGCGGATGCCTCCGCCCGGCTCGAGAATGAAGGCGATGCGGTCGCCGGTCCTCAGACCCAAGCGGCTCCGGACGGAAGACGGAATCGTAATCTGTCCCTTGCTGGTCAGCGTTGCGGTGGGCATATTCTCCTTACCTATAGTAAGGCAGCCAAGGGGTTGGTTGCAACCCCTGGTTCCACCGCACTTGAAGCGCCGCCTTTGCCGGTGGTCGGTACGCAACAGCTAGTCCGGGCCGGGCGTCGCCCGCAGCCGGGCCGCATCCGCAGCCGGGAGGGGGGCCAAAATGGGGCACATTGTCACTGTGCCCGGTCTCCGCGGCGGAGGCTGAGTAAGGCTCAACCCAGAATTCGCTCGAGCTTCGAGCCCGGCACGATGATCGTCTGCGTGCGCTCGGGGCCGGTCGAGATGCATCCGATCTCGACGCCCACCTGCTCGGAGAGGAACGCCAGGTAGTCTTTCGCGCGCGCGGGCAGGTCCTCGTAGCGCGTCAGCCCGGCCGTGGGCGCCTGCCAGCCGGGCGCCATGGTGTAGACCGGTTCGAGCTCGGCCATCGCCTTGGCTGTCGCCGGCATCTCCATCGTCTCCCGCCCGCGCAAGCGGTAGGAGGTCGCCACCGGGATCTCGGCGAAGCCGTCCAGCACGTCCAGCTTGGTGAGGACCAGGCTATCGAAGCCGTTCAGCATGGCCGTGTAGCGCAGCAGCGGCACGTCGAACCAGCCGCAGCGCCGCGGCCGCCCCGTCACCGCGCCGAACTCGTTGCCCACCGTGCGCAGCGTGTTGCCGGCCTCGTCGTGCGACTCGGTCGGGAACGGCCCGCCGCCCACCCGCGTCGCGTAGGCCTTGGAGACTCCCACCACGGCGCCGATGCACGTAGGCGGCACGCCGGCGCCGGGGGAGGCTCCGCCGGCCGAGGCGGTCGAGGACGTCACGTAGGGGTAGGTGCCGTGGTCCACGTCGAGCATCGTGCCTTGCGCGCCCTCGAACAGAACCCTCCGGCCGGCGGCCATGGCCCGATTCAACAGCGCCGCGGTGTCCGTCACCATCGGCGCCAGCCGCCGCCCGTACTCGATGTATTGATCGCGCGCCCGCGCGAAATCCACCGGGTCGCCCAGGCTGAACGCGGCGCGCAGGATCTCCTTGTCCTCAGCCAGCGCGTCGTAGAGCGCGCGGAACGTCTCCTCCTGGGCCAGGTCGCCCATGCGGACGCCGCGGCGCCCGATCTTGTCCTCGTAGCAGGGCCCGATCCCGCGCGAGGTCGTGCCGATGGCCCGGCCGGGGCGCGACTCCGACAGCTTCTCCGCCATGCGGTGGAACGGCAGGATCACGTGCGCCCGGTTGCTGATGAACAGCCGCCCCTGAACCTCAATGCCGAGCCGCGCCAGGCCGTCGATCTCTTCCAGCAGCGCCGCCGGCTCCACCACCACCCCGTTGCCGATCACCGCCTGCTTGCCCGGCCGCAGAATGCCCGTCGGGACCAGCTTCAGGACGATTTTGCGCTCGCCGATGCGCACCGTATGGCCCGCATTGTGGCCGCCCTGGTAGCGGGCCACGATGTCGAACTTCTCGGAAAACAGGTCGACGACTTTGCCTTTGCCCTCATCGCCCCACTGCGCACCAAGCACGATCACGTTTTTCATGTGGATGGACCGAAACGATCTATTGTAACAACCGACGCTCTCCGGCCACCGCCCGGACCGCCCACCCGTGCCACGGGCGGCTATCGCGCGCCTAGCGGCCAGCAGCTTGCTGACTCGCGGAGCCCTCGACACGAGTGTCGAGGCGGCAGGCTGAAGCCCGCGCCACAACGCCGCGCCGGCCGGCGTTACTCGGGGGGCCGACCCGCCGGCGGGCGCGCGCCTTCCCGCTAGGGCGCGGCCGTGGGCGGAGCGGCGGGGCTGCTCGCGGCCGGCGCCGGCGCCGGGCTCAGGTTGGCGATGTGAATGGCGATCCTCCACGACCGGTCCGGCTGCATGCGCCAGATGGTGACGTACTTGCCGTAGGAGACCGCCGGCTGGCCATCCGCACCCGTCTGGCTCGCCCTGAACAACCCGTAGGTATAGCCCAGGTCGCCCGAGGCGCCCGCATCGATGGGCTCCCAGCGCAGGGAGAAGCCCGGCGCGGCGAACGCCTTCACGGCGTGCTCGCGAATGGCCGCCTGGCCGACTAGCAGCTCACTCCCGGACGGCATCAGAATGCCGTCCTGGACAAAGTAGGACACCCACCCGCCGCTCCCGTCCCGGGAGGTGACCGTATCGCATTCGCGATCGCGTTCCATGAGATACTTCGCGGCGTCCCGCACCGGGCTTGCCGCACTCGTCGGGCGCGCTCCGCCGAGCATGTAGCCCGCAATCCCCGTCATCGCCGCCAACAGCACTGCTTCGATCCGTAGCATGTTCGGGCCCCCTCTCCAGATTCTATAATCCGGGCGCCGGCGGCGCCGATCTATCTGCGCTGAGAAATACGGTGACAGGCAGC
>JBEKLW010000065.1:0-10887 GCA_050008815.1 Bryobacteraceae bacterium | reverse complement strand
ATGACATCCACCTTTTCGGCCGGTTTGAACTGGTCCACCAGGACCTTGTCGCCCGGCTTGAGGTCGTCGTCGCCCGGCCCCAGACGCAGCTCGCGCAGGAACTTGATGCCTTCCGCGCCAGCCTTCTTCAGGTGGCCCATTTTCGGCCGGTTTATGCGGAGCGGCTTGACGAACTCCATCAGGCCTAACTGCACGGCGTTGTAGCCGTCGGTGAGCGACTTCTTGCGCTGCACCACCACGCAAGGCCCCGCCTTGAGCAGTGTGACGGGCACGGCCTGCCCGTCCGCGCGGAAGACCTGCGTCATACCGATCTTTCTGCCAAGAATTCCTGGGGTCATAGTTCACCCGGCCCCGCTGCGCCATCGCTTCGTCCCGAAAACGGACGCGACCGGGCGCACCCGGGCCTCTCCCTTACTTCCGGTCCTTGCCGAAGGCCTTGATCTCCACGTCCACGCCCGCCGGCAAATCCAGCTTCATGAGCGCATCGACGGTGTCCTGGGTCGGCTCCAGGATGTCCAGCAACCGCTTGTGAGTCCGGATCTCGAACTGCTCGCGCGACTTCTTGTCCACGTGCGGGGAACGGTTCACCGTCCAGCGGTTCTTGACGGTCGGCAGCGGGATAGGACCCGCCACCTGCGCTCCGGTCCGCTTGGCCGTCTCGACGATCTCGGTCGTGGATTGGTCCAGGACCCGGTGGTCATACGCTTTCAATCGAATACGGATGCGCTCTCGTAATGACATGTCGTTTCTCTGCTGGCGGCTCCTGGCCAACGGCCGTGGTCCTCATCCCGCGCGCCGCAAACCACCGGCCGCCAGCCGTTCGCTTACCCCAAAATCTCCGTGACCGTGCCGGCGCCCACGGTGCGGCCGCCCTCGCGGATGGCGAAGCGCAGCCCCTTGTCCATGGCCACCGGCGTGATCAGCTCCACTTCCAGGTTCACGCTGTCCCCGGGCATCACCATCTCCACCCCTTCGGGCATCTTGGCCACTCCGGTGACGTCCGTGGTCCGGAAATAAAACTGCGGCCGGTACCCGGAGAAGAAGGGCGTGTGCCGCCCCCCCTCCTCCTTGCTCAGCACGTACACCGAGCCCCGGAAACGGTTGTGCGGCGTGATCGAGCCCGGCTTGGCAATCACCTGCCCGCGCTCCACCTCGTCCTTGTCGATCCCCCGCAGCAGCAGCCCCACGTTGTCGCCCGCCTGGCCCTGGTCGAGCAGCTTCTTGAACATCTCCACGCCCGTGATGACCGTCTTGCGCGTGTCCCGGAACCCCACGATCTCCATCTCCTCGCCCACTTTGCAGATGCCCCGCTCGATCCGGCCCGTCACCACCGTGCCTCGCCCCTGAATCGAGAAAATGTCCTCGATCGGCATCAGGAACGGATGCTCCACGTCGCGCTTGGGCAGCGGGAAGTAGCTGTCCACCGCGTCCATCAGCTCCAGAACACCCTTCTCCCACTGCTCCTCGCCGTTGAGCGCCCCCAGCGCCGACACCCGGATCACCGGAATCTCCTCGCCCGGAAACTCGTACTTGGTCAGCAGCTCCCGGACTTCCAGCTCCACCAGGTCCAGCAGCTCCGGATCGTCCACCGCGTCCACCTTGTTCAGCGCCACCAGCACGTAGGGCACCCCCACCTGCCGCGCCAGCAGAATGTGCTCGCGCGTCTGCGGCATCGGCCCGTCCGTCGCCGCCACCACCAGAATGGCCCCGTCCATCTGCGCCGCCCCGGTGATCATGTTCTTGATGTAGTCGGCGTGCCCCGGACAGTCCACGTGCGCGTAGTGCCGCTTAGCGGTCTCGTACTCCACGTGCGCGATGGCGATGGTGATCCCCCGCGCCTTCTCCTCCGGCGCGTTGTCGATCGAGTCGAAGCTGCGGAACTTCACCTTGGGGTTGTTCTTCCCCAGTATCTTGGTGATCGCCGCCGTCAGCGTGGTCTTTGTTCTTCCCCAGTATCTTGGTGATCGCCGCCGTCAGCGTGGTCTTGCCGTGATCGATGTGCCCGATCGTGCCCACATTGATGTGCGGCTTACTGCGGTCGAATTTCTCTTTGGCCATAACCTGGACCTCTCCTCGAAGTTATGAATCTTCCCCAGCCCGCGGCTGGCGGCTCGTGGCCTCTGGAACCAGGCGCCCGCGACGCGCGCCCGCCCTCCACAAGCCACAAGCAACCAGCCACACGCCGGACATCAGCCAGAGACCCTGCCCTGGACCCGGGTGATGATTTCCTCGGCGATCGTCGGCGGCACTTCCTCGTACCGCCCGAAATGCATCGTGAAGCTGCCGCGCCCCTGGGTGCGCGACCGCAACTCGGTGGCATAGCCGAACATTTCCGAAAGCGGCACCTTCGCCCTGATGATCTGCGAAGTGCCGCGCAACTCCATTCCCTCGATCTGCCCGCGCCGCGATCTCAAGTCGCCGATCACGTCGCCCATGTATTCCTCGGGCACCACGGCCTCCACGCTCATCACGGGCTCGAGCAACACCGGCTTGGCCCTTTCGGCGGCGTGCTTGACGGCCATCGAAGCCGCGATTTTGAAGGCCATCTCCGAGGAGTCCACCTCGTGGAAGCTGCCGTCGTAGAGCGTGACCCTGAGGTCCGACATGGGGTAGCCGGCCAGGATGCCGCCCTCCAGCGCTTCACCCGCGCCGCGCTCCACCGCCGGGATGTACTCCCTCGGCACCCGGCCGCCGGTGATCTCGTTTTCGAAAACAAAACCCGCGCCGGGCGCCGGCTCCATCCGGATCTTTACGTGGCCGTACTGGCCGTGCCCGCCGGTCTGGCGGATGAAGCGGCCTTCGGCCTCCGAGGCGGCGCGGATGGTCTCGCGGTAGGCCACCTGCGGCTTGCCCACGTTCGCCCCCACGCCGAACTCCCGCTGCATGCGGTCCACGATGATCTCCAGGTGCAGCTCGCCCATTCCCGAGAGGATCGTCTGGCCGGTGTCGGGGTCGGTGGCAATGCGCAGCGTCGGGTCTTCCTGGATGAGCTTGCCGATGGCGACGCCCAGCTTCTCCTGGTCCGCCTTGGTCTTGGGCTCGATCGCCACCTGGATGACCGGGTTAGGGAATTGGATCGACTCCAGCACGATGGGCGCCTGCTCGTCGCAGATGGTGTCGCCCGTGGAAACCGTCTTCAAGCCGACCGCCGCGCAGATATCGCCGGCGTATACTTCCGAGATCTCCTCGCGCTTGTTGGAGTGCATCTTCACCAGCCGGCCGATGCGCTCCGACCTCCCCTTGGCCACGTTGTAGACCGAGTCGCCGCTCGACAGCCGGCCGGAGTAAACGCGCAGGAAGGCGAGCTGGCCGACGTAGGGGTCGGTCACGATCTTGAAGATCAGCGCGGAGAAGGGCTCGTCGTCATCGGCGCGGCGCTCCAGCACCCGCCCGGGATCGTCGATGGCGACGCCCTGGACGGGCGGGATCTCGACCGGCGAGGGCAGGAAATCCACCACCGCGTCCAGCAGGTCCTGCACGCCCTTGTTCTTGAACGCCGCGCCGCAGATGACCGGGAAAATCCTCAGCGAGATGGTGGCGCGGCGTAGGCCGGCGCGCAACTCCTCCTGGCTGATCTCCTGGCCGTGGACGTACTTCTCCATCAGCCCTTCGTCGGCCTCCGAAGCCGCCTCAATCATCCGCTCGCGGCACTTCTCGGCCTGCGCCCGCAGCTCCGCGGGAATCTCGACGTCCTCGTACTCGGCGCCCAGCGTCTCGTCGAACCACACGCGCGCCCGCATGGTGATCAGGTTGACGATGCCCTTGAACTGGTCCTCGCGCCCGACCGGGATCTGGATGGGGATGGGACGGCACTTGAGGCGGTTGACGATGGTCTCCACCGAATGGAAGAAGTCCGCGCCCATGCGGTCCATCTTGTTGATGAAGCAGATACGCGGCACGCTGTACTTGTCCGCCTGCCGCCACACGGTCTCCGACTGCGGCTGCACGCCCGCCACGGCGTCGAAGACGGCCACGGCGCCGTCGAGCACGCGCAAGCTGCGCTCGACCTCGGCGGTGAAATCCACGTGCCCCGGCGTGTCAATGATGCTGACCTGGCAGTCGCGCCAGTAGCACGTGGTCGCGGCCGAAGTGATGGTGATGCCGCGCTCCTGCTCCTGCTCCATCCAGTCCATCACCGCCGTGCCTTCATGGACCTCGCCCAGCTTGTAGGTACGGCCGGTGTAATACAGGATGCGTTCAGTCGTAGTGGTCTTACCGGCATCGATGTGGGCCATGATGCCGATGTTTCGCATCCCGTCGATGGGCACCGTACGCGACATAAACCAGCTATCAGCTACCAGCCATCAGCCCCCCAACCCGCCGCCCTTGCTGACGGCGGATGGCTGGCCGCTGACGGCCCCTTCACTACCACCGGTAATGCGCGAAGGCCTTGTTGGCCTCCGCCATGCGGTGGACGTCGTCCTTCTTCTTGATGGCGCCGCCGCGCATGTTGGCGGCGTCGCCCAGCTCTCCCGCCAGCTTGTCGGCCAGTCCCTTTTCCGGCCGCGAGCGCGCATGGGAGATCAGCCAGCGGATGGCCAGACTGGTGCGCCGGTTCTGCGGCACCTCGATCGGCACCTGGTAGTTGGCGCCGCCGACGCGCCGCGTCTTGACCTCCAGCAGCGGCTTGCAGTTCTCCACCGCCTTCTTGAACAGCTTCAGCGGATCGTCGCCGCTGCGCTCCCGCAGCGTGTCCATGGCGCCGTAGAAGAGGTTCTGGGAGGTCGATTTCTTCCCGTCCCACATCAGGTTGTTAATGAACTTCTCGACCAGGGTCGAGTTGTAGACCGGGTCGGCTGCTACTTCCCTCGGTTCAGCTCTTCGTCTCCGTGACATAGCTCACTTACTTGGGCCGTTTGGCCCCATACTTCGACCGGCTCTGCTTGCGATCGGCGACGCCGGCCGCGTCCAAGGTCCCGCGGATGATGTGATAGCGCACGCCAGGAAGGTCCTTGACGCGGCCGCCGCGGATGAGCACAATCGAGTGCTCCTGAAGATTGTGCCCCACGCCGGGGATGTAGGTCGTGACTTCGACGCCATTGGTAAGGCGCACGCGCGCGATCTTCCGCAGCGCCGAGTTCGGCTTCTTGGGCGTGGTGGTTTTGACCTGCGTGCACACTCCGCGCTTCTGCGGGCACGCCTCCAACGCCGGACTGGCGGTCTTGTAGCGCGGCGGTCTCCGCCCTTTCCGCACCAGTTGATTAAACGTCGGCACGAGTTTTCCTCTCCATCCCTCTCCACAAACTTCCGAGAGGACGTTATCTTCCGCTCGGGACGCACGGCTTCGGCCCGCAAACGGGCCCAGCCGCGCGGTTAACGCTGGCGATGAGTTCCAACCTGGCGAGGGGTGCGCCCCGTCCTCCGGTGCCGGATTCCGGGCGCATACCGCCCCTCACACCTCAAGAAAGCCGATTCAACGCTTTCCAGTTGCGTGGTTGCTTTCGGACAAGCCCATGCCCCGCAGGCCGCATGAGCCTGCGGAACCTCGGGGCCGGCCCCCGCCCCTGACCGAACACTCCAAAGCCAGGGCGCAGGAGCAGAGCAGCTAACTCGCCAAACTCTCTAAGAATACAGGACCGCCGGCGGGGGTGTCAACTTGAGGGTGGCCGCGCTCCAGCCGCCTCAGCGCAGCCGTTGGCGGTCCCGCAGCTCGCTCATGAGCTTCTCGAACTTCTTCTTCTGCTTCTCGTCGAGGATGCGCAGGATCTTCTGCTGGCCGCTCGAGCGGACGTCGTCGAGCTGGGCTTGCAGGGTGTGATAGTAGGTGAAGAAATCGTCGAGAATGGTCTCGAGCTGCTCGGTCTGCTGCGGCGTCAGGTCGAGTTCCTGCCGGAAGCGCTCGAGCGCGGCCGCCTGGCGGCCGTCTTTCCAGGCCGGCTGCGGAGCGGCGCTCGAATGCACCCGACGCTCGACCACCATCGACACGAACGCGCCAACGCTGGCGCCGCCGAGGAAGACAACGAAGAGCACCAAGAGAATGCGCGGGTTCTGCCAGCCGGCGGATTGCGTCGATGCCACGGGGTAGGCCCGAAGTCCATCGGTGTGGCCGCTCTCCGATTCTTGAGATTCCGCAGCTTGGACAAGATGATAGCCAAGACCGCGCAAGCGCCTTTCCTGCCACTGGTTGCCCTTCAAGGCAGGCACAAGCAGGAACGCTCCGTAGCAGGCTGCTTGGAGCAGACCCAACGCACCCAGGAGGAGTCCATCGGGTAGGTCATACACGCCGCCCACTAGAAAGGCCACGGCATTCAGGCAACCCCAGAGAATGAACAGAAACCACCACTTCAAAAAGGGTCCCCACAAGCCCTTTAAGGCCATCCATACAACGCCAAAGAATAGGGCAGGCCACGAAAAACCGACCTTGATGGATTCCCGGCCACGAGTTGGGTGCTCATAGATGCGATAACGCTTCATGCTGCGCTTCCTCGTCGTTCGGTCAGCCGGCGATGCCCACCCGGCGACATCGCCACCATGCCAACACTGGCGCCGCCAAGGAAGACAACAAAGAGCACCAAGAGAATGCGCGGGTTCTGCCAGCCCCCGGTTCGCGTTGCCGTCATCGCCGCCTACTCTCGGTAAGAAGCCAGCGTGGCCAGGATGGTCTCGCGATCCCGCTGGCGGTCCTGCCCCAGCCCGGGCGGATGGTCTTCCACGACCATGATCGTTTCCGCCTGGGCGGTGACGGGCACCGCGTTCCCGGGCTCGGCGAAGGCCACATAGCTCCCCAGCACCACCGCCAGGGCCAGTGACGCCGCCACCAGGCGCCGGTCGAAGGCCGGATCCAGGAACACGCTCCAGATGGAAGACTTCTGCTGCGCCTCGATTCGCTCCAGCACCCGCGCGTAGAAACCCGGCGCCGGATCCATGGGGCTCGGCGGGCGCAGCTCGCGCAGCATCCGGCACTGCTGCTGCATCCAGCTCAGCGTCTCCCGGCACTCCTCGCAGGCGCGCAGATGCTCTTCAAACTCCGGCGGGAGTTTCTTCCCCGGAGCGTCCCGGAGGCACTCCTCCAGGCGCTCCTTGATCGGCCCATGCATAGACATCAATTCCCTCAACAGAAAACCGCCGGCCCCCGCCACTCGGAGGCCCGCCCATTCCCCCCGGCTTCCCGGGGGCCGCGGATCTGACGTCCGCTTTCTGACCGCTTTCGGGCGGCGCTACCACATCACGCCGTCACCAGGCCCGGCGTCCGCCTCAGCCGCTGAGCGACCTTTTGCAGCTTCTGCCGGGCACGGAAAAGCTTCACCTTAATTGTATTCTCATTAATCCCGGTCATCTCGGCCAGCTCCTCCACCGAGTGACCTTCGACCTCCTTGAGCAGGAGCAGATTCCGGTCCTGCTCGGGAAGTCGCGCGAGCAGCTTCATGACCAGGTCCCGCCGGGCCAGCGTCACGTCCACGGGGGGCGCCTGGTCCCGAGCCGGCTCGCGGTGTTCCATCCGCGAGGCATCTTCCGCACTGAAGTCGCTCTCGTAGAGCAGCTTGCGGACCTTCTTCTTTCGCAGGTAGTCGTAGCACTCGTTCACGGTGATCTTGTAGATCCAGGTCAGCAGCGAACTTCGGAAGTCGAAGCTCCGGATGGAGAAGTAGACCTTCGTGAACACCTGCTGGGCGATGTCTTCAGCGTCGTTGTGGTTCCTCAGGATGCCGTAAATGATCGAGAAGACCTTGGATTGGTAACGCTCGACGACCTCGGCGAAGGCCATCTGGTCGGCGGCCTGGACACGCCGGACGAGAGCAGCCTCCTCCCGGTTCTTGTAGTCCACTCTCCTGGCCACTCGAATCCTGTCACCGGACGCGGGAAGCACAAGAGCCCCGCACAAGCTGCTCATACACCTGGTGCGACGCGGCCGCGCTTCCAGTGGTTTCAGTCATTTGGGCGGGCTGAGCCGCCCGCGGGCTTCCCGCAGGTCCCGATATCGACAAACATACCAGATCCGCCACATCCCGGAGCAGATGGAATCATCTATCCACCTGGAGAAGGCGGGCCGCCCCGGGGCCGGCCGGGCCTCGAGCTGGGCCCCTGGCAGGCCCTGATGCCAGGCCGGGGCGGTCCTGATACACTGGGGGCAGGGCGGACATGATTCAACTCACCCAGCGCGCAATCGACAAGGTCAAGGAGATCCTGGACGCTCAGGATCCCAAGCCGGCCGGACTGCGGATCGCAGTCGTCGGCGGCGGCTGCTCCGGCTTCAGCTACTCGATGGCCTTCGAGAACAGCCCCGGCCTTCTGGACAAGATCCACAACTTCGACAGCTTGCAGGTGTTCATCGACCAGGCGAGTATGCTCTACCTGGAGGGCGCCAGCGTCGACTACGTCGAGTCGCTGGAGGGCTCGGGGTTCAAGTTCGACAATCCCAACGTCCGCTCGACCTGCGGCTGCGGCAGTTCGTTCACGGCCTAGCCCGTGGTTCGCTCCGCGGGCAGGTATCGACACGCCCAGTCGGGCAGACCTATCTCACCGAGAACGCCTTCGAGTGCATGGAGGCAGATGCCGGACGGTGCAGCCGGCGTCAGTAATGTTCGTGGCAGGCAGACCGTACTAGTACGGAACTGACCCGTCCTAGTACCCCCTCAAAATGACTAGAACGCCATCCCCGAAACAGCAATTAGCCCTTCCCTTATCAGTGAGATGCAGCGAGTGAGGGGAATCGATGCGACGTTCTGAGAGTACTCAAGAAGGCCATAAAAAACCTTGACACGCCGCCGCCCACCGCATACAATCGTTGACAAGTCCTCAGGCTGACGCCTGAAGAGAGAAGGGGAATGAACATGAAGAAGCTGACTTTGGCGGCTGCGGTTCTGATGGCCTTTGCGCTGACACTCAGTGCCACGCCAGTATGTACCTCGGGCGACGACGTTTTGAGCGCAGGGTACAGCTGCTACCTGGATGGCTTGGTCTTCGACAACTTCCACGTGGCCGCGGCAGCTGGCTTCCAGATGCACCTGGGCCCCGCCACGGGTATTTCAGGCAACGAAGTGGTGCTGTCATTCAATCACACGCCCCTTCTGGCGGGGGACGACATCAACTTCTGGATGAGGGTTACCGGCTGGCAGTTGGGGATTGACCTCTACAACGCCGGGAGCGGGGCTGCCTCCATCCAAGAAACGGCCTGCGACGCCCAGACATATCCGAACCCTGGCTGCAGTGGGAACATCTTGGCCCAGATCTCTGCGGGCGCCAACGGGAGTGCGTCCGCGCTGTACGCTGGCGGGCCTCAGAATGTAGTCTACATTTGGAAAGACATCGGGGTCGGGCTCGCCGTGCCAGGCGGGCACTTGTCGGCGTTCAATGAGAGCTTCACGATTCCAGAGCCTGTGACGCTGTCGCTGATCGGCGGTGGGCTGCTCGGCCTCGGCTTGCTGAGGCGACGCGTCCGGAGCTAGGCGCTCGACTTCAAGAAATCTTCTTCTCCTTCCGACACGCCGGGCCTTCAAGTAGGCCCGGCGTTCGTGTCTCTTGGGTGTCAAGAAATGAGAATGGCTGGCCGAGTGGTGCGCTCGCCGGCCATTCGAACTCAAGGCGCCTGCTGGCTCAGGCGGCCCCTTCTGGCGAACGATCCGTCGGCCTGCTCCGCGATGAGCGCCCCGAGCCCGGCCGGCGACTACGCCGAACTGAGAACGGTGGATGTCAACGGCCCGGGCTTCACCCAAGCCTTCCCTCTCACAACGAAGAGACTGTCCGCCAACGCCTGGGACATTCGGATCCGCTGTTTCCAGACACTGGCTGCCAGACTGGGCGACACGATCGTGGCCCGATTCTGGATGCGCACCACCAGCCCCCAGGCCGCGGACGGACACACCACAAGCGAGGGCCGCACGCACCCGCCGGGCATCGACGGCAAGCTGCCCGCCTATCCCAACAATCCCCGGCCGGTGGCGGCTGCGGCGATCGAGACCCAGCGCGGGGTAGAATAGCTGGTCCTCCATGTCGCTGTGGCAACGGCCCCGGCCGAGCCGGGGGAGTCTCATCGCGCGGGCCTGCATGGCCGGGGTGCTGGCCTGCCTGCCCGCACTGACTGCGGGCCGGAGCCCGGGTCTGTCGCGGGCCCAGATCCAGGCCATCGAACGCGTCATCGCCGCCGAGATGGCGCGGCAGAAGGTCCCCGGCGTCACCGTTGCAGTCGGCGCCGACTCGCGCCTGGTCTGGTCGAAGGGTTTCGGCAGGGCCGACCTGGAGAACGCCGCGCCGGCGACAACCGCGACCGTCTACCGCATCGGGTCGATCGCCAAGCCGATCACGGCGGTGGCCGTCATGCAGCTCGCCGAGCGAGCCAGGCTGGACCTGGACGCGCCGATTCAGAAGTACGTGCCCTCGTTCCCCCGCAAGCCCTGGCCGATCACGGCGCGCGAGCTGCTGGCGCACATGAGCGGCATCCGGCATTACAGGACGGCGGACGAGATGAACAGCACGCGGCACTATGTGGATCTGCTCGCGCCGCTGGAGGTGTTCGCGGACGAGCCGCTGCTGTTCGAGCCCGGCACGCATTACTCCTACACCACTTACGGCTATTGCCTGCTGGGCGCGGCCGTCGAGGCGGCCTCGGGAATGCGTTTCCTGGAATACCTGCGGCGCAACATCTTCGAACCGGCCCACATGCAGCAGATCCGCCAGGACGACGTGTTCGAGGTGGTGCCGAACCGCGCGCACGGCTACCGCCGCGGGCCGAACGGCACGATCCAGAACTGCGCGCCGGCGGACACCAGCACTTCGCGGTCGGCGGGCTCGAAGTAGACCCGCTTCGAGCCGCCTCTGACGTACTCCACGCCGACTGCTCGGCCGTTCTCGATCCGTATCTTCGTCGCCAGGCAGCCGGTCTTGACCGTGAGGTTCGACCGCCGACGGGCCAGCTTCAGATACTCGACCGTGCTCGAGCGGCGGCCGCGG
>JBEKLW010000064.1:0-8991 GCA_050008815.1 Bryobacteraceae bacterium | reverse complement strand
CCACCCGCCAGCGGAGCGGTCTCGATCCGGAAGCCGTGCCGCGTGCGGCGCGAGTAAACGAACTTGTCCTCGGGCAGATAGAACGGGCGCACGCAGTCTTCATTGCCCGAGCTCACCCGGCGCGGCATCCCGCCCGCGATGACGACCTCGAAGATTTGCCACGGCTCGCCTGCTCGCAGCCGGCCCGCGAAGAGCACGCGCTGGCCGTCGAAGGAGACCGCGGCGTCGGCCGAGGCCGCCAGTCCCGGCACCAGCGGGCGAGGAGCGCCCGCCGCGGCGATCATCAGGCGCGCGCCGTCGGGAAACCGCTCACCGCCGGCGAGCGCGGCCTGGGCGTCGTAGCGCGGCGCTTCCGTGTACACGTATGGCGCTATTGCGACGCCGGCCACCAGAGGAGCCACGGCGAGCAGCAACGTTGCGCCGCGCAGGCCAGCACTTATATCAGGAATCTTGAGACCAACCACTTCGAAAGATTATAGCGTGCGCCGATTTGAGCACCTATAATGCGTTTCTACTAATGGAGTAACTGCCGCCGCGACCCGCGCCCTCGCGAGCAGCCACGCACACCGGCGCATTGGCGCCCTGCACGCGCCGGCTCAGCGCGTGGCCCGCGCCACCAGCGGCGCCAGGAAGGGAACCGGCCTGCGCGTGTTCCACTTCTTCATGTACTCGCGGTGGGCGGCGTCGTCCGGGCCGTGTTCAGTGGCGGGGTACGGATACCGGCTCATGCCGTGGAACGGGAGCGGCTCGACGGAATCAGCGAACGCGGTATTCGCATCGGCATCCTTCGACCAGCCGTCGACCAGCACCAGGAAATCGCGCTTCCAGCCAGCGGGCAGCGGGGGCAGCCGGTCGGGTGAGAAGCGAAGCTGTAGCTCGTCGCCGGAGCCCATCAGGACGAGCTTCTCATCAACCGTCGTCAGGAGTTCCCGCACGTCGCCGAAGCGCGTGTAGAGGCCGGGGACGGGATTCCACATGGCCGCCGGTTCCCAGTGCGCGTAGTCGTAATACTCGGGCTGCTCGTGCCGGGCGTCCAGGACGGCGCGCGAGAAGCCGCGCAACCGCAGGCCGGCCGTCTCGGGGTCCATCGCGGTCATCCGCGCGGGTGGCGCGGATGTATCCTCGCTGAGCCAGATCTGGTCCCAGTAGACGCAGGCGTTGGTGACAATGCGAACCTCGCGGGAAGAGGAGAGGAACTTGCCGGTCAGGTCCACCGCTATGGTCCGCGGCTCGCCCGCGGGCACGCCCATGTCCTCGATCACAGTGCGCCACTGGCCGGCGGCGTCCCGCACTTGAAGGTAGGGCAGGAAGAGACCCTCCCGGCTGCCCTGCGAGGCGGCCATGAAGGTGGAGCCGTCGGCCCAGTCGATCCAGCCGTCGAGCATCAGCACGGCGCGATTGTTCTTGGCCGCGTCGGGGCCGAAGTCGAGCGTGAGCGAGTGCGTCTCGGCCACGCCCCGCATGTCGTGGCGGAAGCCCGCGGCGTAAACCCGGTCGCGGCGCAGGATGGTCGAGAGCTGGTCCCCGCCCCTGCCGTCCCGGGCGGCCACGGGGTAGATACGCTTGGAAACGCCCCACAGGCGGAACTCGGGGAAGGGTGGCGACTTGAACTTCTCGTTGGTGACGATCTCGACGCCGGCCGGGTGATCCAGGGCGATCAGGCGCACCTGGTCGATGTAGGAAACCTCATGCAGCTCTTCGGTGATGCGGATCTCGTAGCGGCCGTCACGCAGGGCGAGCTGCTCGCCGGGGATCCGGACGTACTCGTCGCTATCGACCGGGAAGTAGCTCCCGTCCCCCGAACTCGCGCCCAGGGGGGCGACGCCGAGCACATCGGCGATGAATTCGAACTTGCGGCCGTCCCAGGCGAAGATCATCGGGCACGAGCCGGACATCCGCGGCGCCTCCTTGTAAAGCGCGGTGCGGCCGGCCGCCTGCGCGGTCTCGTTCTGCATGAGGCCGTTCGGCCAACTGATGCGGACCGTGTCCACCTGTTTGTCTTCGCCCAGGCCGAACAGCAGCGGCACACCTTGATAGATCTTCTTCTGGTAGCGCGCGGCGGACCTGACCTCCACCTCGGCGCCGGCGCCGATTCGCGGGTTCTTGATGCCGGTGATGGCGACGCGGAGCCACTGGTTGGTGGTAGCGGTCTGGTTCGTGAGCAGGTGGATGCTGCCGTCGGGAGCGATGCCGGCCAGATCCGGCCGGCCGTCGTTGTTGAAATCCGCCTCCGCCCAGGCGACCGCCTCCGGGAAGCTGGCGGGCTTCATCGCCGCCGAGAACTTCGCGAGACCCTCATTGCGGTAAACCGCGTCGCGCGCGATCAGGTCCGAGAGGCCGCGGCCCTCCAGATCGGAGAAGACGAGCGCCGGGGAGGCGGGGGCCAGCGCCGGCGCGGCGGTGAGCCTGCCTTCGCGGTTCATGGCCACGCTGGTGCCGCTGGGACCCGAGAATGCCACATCCAGCCAACTGTCGTTATCGACATCGGCCACGCTCAGGGACCTGGCGCCCGGCGGAATCGCGTCCACATCGGCGGCCTCGAACACGCCTCGCATCTGATCGCGGTAGAGCACGGCGCTGCGGCCAGCGTAAGAGACCAGCAGGTCCGCGCTCTTGGAGTCCGGCACCAGGCGGAAGGCAACGGCGTCAATGGCGCTGCCGGCCACAAACGGAAAGTGGGCCGTGTAGTCGCGCAGCCCGGAGGCGCCCTCGTTGCGCAGCAGCACGGGCTTCTGGCCGAACAGGAAGAGGTCCAGGTCGTAGTCGTGGTCGAAATCCAGCCAGACCGCGCGTTCGAAACGGCCCGGCGGCAGCGGCGCCTTCTGGCGCTCGAAGCGTCCCTTGGCGTTGCGATAGAGCAGCGGCCCGGCCTCGGTGAGCACGCAGAGATCGGCCAGCCCGTCGTTGTCGAAGTCGCCGGCGGCTATTGAGATCACGCCCTGCACGTCGCCCAGGCCGGAGTCCGGCACCAGGTCCGTGCCGTTGCGGTACAGTCGGATGCCATCGCGCGACCAGGCCAGCAGGTCAGGCCTGCCGTCGCCGTCCGCGTCGATCACCAGCAGGCCCGCCGTCCCGGGATCCACGGTTCCTGGAAGTTTCTGGTCCTTGAACTGGACCTGCGGGGCAGCCGCGGCGGGGCGGGGCGCCGGCAGGGCCTGGATGGGATCATACAGCTCGGCGTAGAAGCTCCACTCCATGTCCTCGGAGTCGTCCGCGGCTTTCTGCGCGCGCTTGGCCTCCATGAAGACGGCGAGCGCCCTGGCCGCCTCTTCCTCATTCCCGGCCAGGCGGTAGGCGTTATAGATCTGGAACCGGGGCGCGACCAGCTTGGGGTCGAGCCGGGCCGCGATCTCGAACTGCTTCAGCGCCTCGGCCCCGCGGCCCGTGAGGTTGTAGAGCACGCCCAGGTTGTAATGGGACACCGGCTCGCCGGGCACGAGCTCGATCATGCGCTCGAACTGCCGGATCGCATCCTGGTACCGGCTCTCGCGCTTGTAGGCGATGCCCAGGTTGAACCAGGTGTGCGGGATGCTGGGGTCCTGCTTCTGCGCCCTCTCCAGCTCGGCGATGCCTTCCTTGCTCTGGCCGGCGCGGAGCAACGCCAGGCCGTAGTTCAGCCGGTCGCGGAAGGAGTCCGGCGCCAGCTCCAAAGCCTTGCGGAGTTCGGCAACCGATTGCGCGACTGTGGTCGGCGTCTCGTAGAACGCCTTGCCGAGATTACGATGACGCCACAGCGCTTCCTCCCGCGAGGAGGTCGCGCCGGCGCCGGCCAGAACCAGGATAGCCGCGCAGACCACGAGCGGCCCAACCAACAGAGTCAGTTTCCTCATGCACGCCACCCGCGGATGCGGCCTGCGGCCGCGCCCACGTGATGATTGTAGCCTGGATGGGCATCCGGCTTTCGGAGAAGGCGCCGGGACGGCAGCAGGGTTCGGGCAGGCCCCCGGCTACGCGCATGCCCTGGCGCCACGGCCCGCCCCAGGCCCGCACGACCGGTCTTCATCCCAGCCCGGGTGTTTCACCAGCAATCTGCTGCGGCGCGCGATCTAATCGGCGTGTTTGCGCCGTCGGAGGACGATCACGGCGACGAGGATCACCGCCAGAGCCGCACAGATGATTCGAACCATTCCAGCATCCATCTTTCACTCCTTTCGAGAAACCAGCCGCGGGACGGGGTTACATATCCCGCATCATTGGGAGCACGTCCCGCATGATCTTCACTACCATCGGCCCCACCGTGACCACGAA
Source organism: Bryobacteraceae bacterium (assembly GCA_050008815.1). Lineage (GTDB taxonomy): Bacteria > Acidobacteriota > Terriglobia > Bryobacterales > Bryobacteraceae > JBEKLJ01. The sequence continues at coordinate 4,743 of JBEKLW010000064.1, read as the reverse complement.
CAGCGACGGCAGGATGCAGAAGAAGATCGGGAAAATGAGCTTGACGCCGAGTTTGGCGGCCTTTTCCTCAGCCGTCTGGCGCGCCTGCACCCGCATGTAGTCCGAGTGTCCCCGCAGGCTCTGCGCGATGCCGGTGCCGAAGCGGTCGGCCTGGATCAGCACCGCCACAAGCTTTTTCAGCTCATCGACAGCCGTCCGGTCGGCGAGGTTCCGCAACGCCTCCACGCGCCGCTTGCCCGCTTTGAGCTCCAGGTTGACCAGGGCCAGCTCTTCGCAGATCTCCGGGTGTGCCTGTTCGAGCTCCTTGGCGGTCTGCATGATCGCCTGGTCCAGTCCGAGCCCCGACTCGACACAAACCACCATCAGGTCGAGCGCGTTCGGCAACCCGCGCCGGATCTGCTTCTGGCGGCGCTTGGCTCTCATCCGCACGAACACCGTGGGCCCGGTGAACCCGATCATAAGGGCCGCGGCGACGGCCAACACCTGCTTGTCCACGCTGGCCTGGGTGCGGACCACCACCGCCGCGGCCAGCAGCGGCAGCGCCAGGGCCAGCAGCACCCGGGTTCCGCGGAGCAGCTTCAGCGCGCCGGGGGAGCGGATGCCGGCCCGGATCAGGCGGCGCTGCATGAGGGTGACGTCCTTGGGCGATTGCGGCACGGCCGAGCCGAGGCGTGCGATCATGTCGCGGAAGATCAGGCTGGGATGCCGCGCCAGGGGCGCGTCCGCGGCGGCCCGGGTGACGCGCTCGATCGCGGCTCGGGGCCGCAGCCAGAACCGCGAGCCAAAGTACGCCGCCGCCGTCACGACCAGCGCGAAGAGCACGAAGGTGGCCAGCAGTTCCATCCCTCAGACCTCGATCTTCACGATCCGCTTCATGATGAAGTAGCCCAGCACTTGCAGCCCGATGGCCACTCCCAGCATGGTCTTGCCCGTTTCATCCTGAACGAAGAACCGCACGTAGTCGGGGTTGACCCAGAACATCATCAGCGCCACTCCGACCGGGATCGACGAGAGTGCGCCGCCGGTCATCCGGCCATGCGCGCTGATGGCGCGAATGCGCCCGCGAAGTTTGAAGCGCTCGCGGATGAGGGACGCCAGCTTCTCGAGCACCTCGGCGAGGTTTCCGCCGGTGCGCTTCTGGAGCGTCACCGCCGAGATGAAGAACTGAACGTCGATGAGCGGCACGCGCTGCGCCATCTTTTCGAGCGCGGTCTCGAGCGGCATGCCGAGGTTCTGCTCGTCGAAGGCGTGCTTGAACTCTTCCGCGACGGGATCCTCGAACTCGGCGTGAATCATCTCCAGCGACACCGAGAAGGCATGGCCAGCGCGCATGGCCCTCGCCAGGAACTCCAGCGCTTCGGGGAACTGCCCCTCGAACCGCAGCAGGCGCCGGCGGCGCTGCCGCCGCACGTAGAGCAGGGGAAGGGAGCCGAGGCCCAGCCCGGCTACGGGAGCCAGCTTGCGGTAGGGCGGCGCCAGGAACCAAACCGCCGCGAAGCCGGCCAGGCACAGCGCCAGCGAGAACTGGATGACGCGGGCGTGATTCCATTTCAGGCCCGACTGCTCCAGAAACAGCTTCGACCGCTGGTTCAGCCGGATGCGGCTCAGCACCCGCAGGACGATCTGGGCTGCGGTCCGGTCCTCGGGCTGGATCAGCGCCGCCGCCGGGCGCGGGCCCGGCTTCCCGGCCGGCCGGCCGCCGGCCAGCCGCGCCTCGATCCGGGCGAGGTCCGATTTTCGCCGTGACCGGCGCCAGGTTGCCCAGACCCCCAGCGCCAGGAGCCAGGTCACGATGGCGAATGTGATGAACAGCGTCATGGGGCCTCAAACGTCCATCTGCTCGTCGAACAGGCCCGGATCGAGCCGGATGCCCGCCACCAGGAACTTCTCGTAAAACCTCGGCCGGATGCCGGTGGCGGCGAAGCGGCCGAGCACCCGGCCGTCCTCGGCCAGGCCGCGCTTCTCGAACACGAAAATGTCCTGGAGGGTCACGATGTCCCCTTCCATGCCGGTCACCTCGGTAATGCTGACGACGCGGCGCGAGCCGTCGCTGAGCCGCGCCACCTGGAGCAGAAGGTGGACGGCGCTGGCGATCTGCTGGCGGATCGAGATGACCGGCATGTTCACCGCCGCCCAAGAGATCATCACCTCCAGGCGCGCGATCGCATCGCGCGGGCTGTTGGCGTGGATCGTCGTCAGCGAGCCCTCGTGACCGGTGTTCATGGCCTGGAGCATGTCCAGCGCTTCCTCGCCGCGCACCTCGCCGCAGACGATCCGGTCCGGCCGCATCCGGAGGCAGTTGATCAGCAGCTCGCGCTGGCGAATCGCGCCCTGCCCTTCCAGGTTCGGCGTCCGCGTCTCCAGTCGCACCACGTGGGGCTGCTTCAACTGAAGCTCGGCCACGTCCTCGATGGTGACGATGCGCTCCCGCGGCGAGATGAACGCCGAGAGCGCGTTGAGCAGCGTCGTCTTGCCGGAGCCGGTGCCGCCGGAGATGATGACGTTCAGCCGCGCCTTGACCGTCGCCTCGAGCAGCTCCATCATCCCGGGGGTCAGCGCCTTGCGCTCGACCAGATCGGCGGGCCCGAGCTTGTCCTTGCTGAAGCGCCGGATCGAGAGCACGGGGCCGTCAACGGCCAGCGGCGGAATGATGGCGTTCACGCGCGAGCCGTCGCTCAGCCGCGCGTCCACCATGGGCGTCGATTCGTCGATGCGCCGCCCCACCTGGGAGACGATCTTGTCGATGATCCGGAGCAGGTGGGCATCGTCGCGGAAACGCACACTGGTCAGCTCCAGGACGCCCTTGCGCTCGATGTAGACGTGCCGGTACGTGTTCACCAGGATGTCGGAGATGGTCGGGTCCTCCAGCAGGGGTTCCAGCGGGCCCAGGCCGAAAACCTCGTCCAGCACCTCGTCGATGACCTGTTGCTTGTCCAGCGCACTGAGCAGGCTTGACTCGCCGTCCATCAGCGCCACCAGGGCTTGCCGCACCTCGGCGCGGACGCGCTGATTGTCGATCGCCGCCAGCGCCTCCAGGTTGATGCGGTCGAGCAGCTTGCGGTGGAGCGTGAACTTGAGCTCCTGACACTCGGGTTTCAGGGCGAACTTCGACCGCGCCCCCCGCTGGAAGATCCGCTGGTCCCAGGTGAGCGGTTGTCTGGATGCAGTGTCTGCGGCTGTGCTCATGGCGTCAGGCCCTCGCTTCCGCGCCCACCGGCCGGGCGGCCGTCTCCAGGCGGCCGGCCCGGGCATCCGCGGCCAGGCTCGAGGCGAATCCCTCGACGGCGGAGCCCAGTTCGCAGCCGGCGCCGAGCGGCTCGCCCAGCGCGAGCGCTCGCTCGACGGCGAGGCAATCGTTCGGAAAGCTCCGCCGCACGGTGACGTTGAAAATCGCTGCCACGTCCGATGCCTCGATGTTCTGGCGCTTTTCGACACGGTTTAGCAGCACGTCGAGCCGCTCCCGGCCGAAGCCGAGCTGCCCCAGTAGTCCCACCGCCCTGCGCGTCAGGTGCAGGCTCGGCAGTTCCGGGGTGGTCACCAGGAACGCACGGTCGGATTCGAGCAGCGTCACCAGGCTCGAGCGGTGGAACACCGACGGGAGGTCGAGGATGATCCAGGCGTATCGGGGCCGGGTCCGCTCCAGCAGCTCGCGCGGCCGCAGACTGGCCTCGGAAACCCCACCGCTGGCTGCTGGAGCGGGCAGCGCCTCGACACCGTTTGCGGCCATGACCCGCGACGTCCAATCGCCGGCCGGCACTTTCCCGGTCTGGCTCTGCGCCAAGCCGGGCACGAGCCCCAGGTAGAAGGTCGCTGTTCTGTTCATTAGATCCATATCGGCCACGAGCACCGGGTCTTTGGTCAGCCTGTGCAGGGCGAAGCTGACTTGCGTGGCCAGCAGCGAAGCGCCGGAGCCGGACTTGGCGCTGGAGAACGCCAGCACCCGCCCGAGGTCTGGCCGGACACTGGCCGGGGGCGCGGTCAGCCGGCGCACGCGGCTCAACGCTTCCCGCTGGGTGAGCAAATCGAAAGGGGCGCAGAGGAACTCGGTTGCGCCTTGGCGCAACGACCGGATAACGGCCTCCGGGTCCTTCCGCGCGTGGAGGCCGATGACGGGGATCGAGGGACTCGAAGCGGTGATCCAACCGATGGTTTCAGCGGCCTGGTCCAGATTTGTCCCCAGGTCGATCAGCACCACCTCCGGCCTAACCTGCTCCATCTGCGACTCCAGCGCCGGCCGGCTCGGATACTCCGCCAGCTCCGCCAAGACGCGGAAGGTCCGGGTCTCCGGCAGCGTGTCGGTGAACTGCCGGGCCAGGTTCCGGTCCGGCGCGATCAGCAAGGCGCCCAGCTCAGAGGCGCCCTCGGGCGGGTTGGACGTCTGCGGCGGCGAACTCGGGCCGGGCTGGCGTCCATCTCCATCTGGATACTCTGACCCCTTATCTGGATACTCTGACCCCTCCTCCAGCGGCATCGGTGTTCTCAACGGCGCGGCTTGAGCGGAGCTCCCGCGGTGGGGCCCGGCTGGCTGGACCGGGAGGAGTTCCGTGCGGCGGCCCCGGGACGGCGCTCCAGCCGGTACGGCTCCAGAAACGCCTTGGGCATCGGCGGCATGGACCCAGCGCCGGTCTGGCTCCCCGGCGTGGCGATCTCCGGCGTCACCATAACGATGAGCTCGGTCGAGGACCGTTGCTCCTGCCGGCTGTGGAACAGCGCGCCCAGGATGGGAATCTGCGCCAGCCCCGG
>JBEKLW010000063.1:0-9017 GCA_050008815.1 Bryobacteraceae bacterium | reverse complement strand
CGGATCTCGGGATCGTTCTCGATGGCCGCGCGGAAGTCCCCGCCCTCTTCCCAGATCCTCATGGCGTGGTCCTGCACGATCTTGTAGGCGCGCTCGCGCAGCATGCCGGCCTTGGCCAGGTCGAGCATGACCTGGCCGGAGAAGACCAGGCCGCCGGCCAGATCGATGTTGCGCCGCATGCGCTCCGGGTAAACGCGCATGTTGCGGACGAGGTGCGTGGTGCGGGCCAGGAGGTAGTCGGTGAGTATAGTCGAGTCGGGCAGGATGACGCGCTCGACCGAGGAGTGGGAGATGTCGCGCTCGTGCCACAGCGCGATGTTCTCGAAGGCCGCCTGAACGTTGGCACGCACCACCCGCGCCAGGCCGCAGATCTGCTCGCAGGTGACGGGGTTGCGCTTGTGCGGCATGGTCGAGCTGCCCTTCTGGCCGGCCGAGAACGGCTCCTCGGCCTCGCGCACCTCGGTGCGCTGGAGGTGCCGGATCTCGAGCGCGATCTTCTCGAGCAGCGCGCAGATGAGCGCCAGCACGGAGACGTACGCCGCGTGCCGGTCGCGGGAGATGACCTGGGAGGCGATGGGGGCAGCCCGCAGACCGAGCTTGGCGCAGATGCGCTCCTCGGCGTCGGGACCGATGTGCGCGAACGTGCCCACGGCGCCGGAGAGCTTGCCCACGGCCATCTCCTTGGCCTCGGCCTCTAGCCGCCGGTAGTCGCGGTCGGCCTCATCGTACCAGAGGGCCAGCTTCAGCCCGAAGGTGATCGGCTCGGCGTGGACGCCGTGCGTGCGGCCCATCTGGACCGTGTGCTGGAACTCGAACGCGCGCTCCCGCAGCACCGCCCGCAACTCGGCCAGCCCCTGCAGCAACAGTTGGGAGGCCTGCGCGACTTGCAGGGCCTGCGCCGTATCCACCACGTCGTTCGAGGTCAGCCCGTAGTGCAGCCAGCGCGAGGCGTCGGCGTGGCCAGCGGCGGCGAGCGACTCGGCGACGGCGGTGGTGAAGGCGATGACGTCGTGCTTGACCTCGCGCTCGATCTCCAGGATGCGGTCCACGCTGAAACTCGAGTGCTGGCGCAGCAGCCGCGCGGCCTCCGGGGGCACGTCGCCCAGCTCGGCCAGCGCCTCGGCAGCGGCCAGCTCGACCTCGAGCCAGGTCCTGAACTTGTTCTCGTCGCTCCAGATGTGGCCCATCTCGGGCCGGGTGTATCGCGGAATCATAGTCAGAGTTGGAATACCTCGGTGGGCGCGTGCCGCTCGGCGATCACGAGGCGGGTTTCGATCCCGCGCTTCGCGAGCGCCTGGGCGGCGCCGAGCCGCACGATGGACGGGTGGTTGTTGTGCTCGCTCAAGTGCCCGAGCACCAGGGTTCGCGTGGCCGGGTCCAGGTCCTGCTGGATAAACTCGCAGACCGTTTCGTTCGACAGGTGCCCGACGCGGCTCATTACACGCTGCTTGACCGGCCAGGGGTAAGGCCCCACCTTCAGCATTTCCAGATCGTGGTTCGATTCGAGCACCAGCAGGTCGGTCCCCTGCAGGTGGAACCTGATCGAATCGGGGATATAGCCCAGATCGGTGACCAGGCCGATCTTGAGACCCTGGCTACGGAACGAGTAGCCGACCGGATCGATGGCGTCGTGCGGGATGGTGAAGGTGTCGATTTCGATGTCGCCAATCACCAGGCGGCTGCCGGCCTGGAAGGTCTCGATCGCGGGCTCGAGGCCGTTCCAGCAGATGGCGGGCGCGGCGAGGCGGGTCAGGAAGACGGGCGCGCCCAGCGTCCTGGCCAGCACCGGCAGGCCCGCGACGTGGTCGGTGTGCTCGTGGGTGACCAGGATGGCGTCAATGTGTTCGGGGTCCTCGCCGGCGGCCGCTAGGCGGGCCAGGATCTCCCGGCGGCTCAGGCCGGCGTCGATGAGCAGGCGCGTGCGCGCTGTGGCCACGAGCGTCGAGTTGCCCGAGCTGCCGCTCCCGAGCACGCAGATCTTGAGGATGGCGCCCTCCCTGGAACCTTGGTTTTAGCATACCGCGCCAGCCAGCGTGCGCCTCGCGCTAGAATGAGGGATTCCCATGAAAGTCCGCGTGTTCGTTTCGCTCAAGCCGACGGTCCTCGACCCCCAGGGGCAGACCATCCGCGCCGCGCTCAACGGCCTGGGCCACCAGGCCGTGGCCGACGTCCGCCAGGGCAAGTTCTTCGACATCCAGCTCGCCGCCGGCGCGACGCGCGAGCTGGTGGCCGGAGAGATGGACGAGATCGCGCGCGATGTGCTGGCCAACCCGGTGATCGAGGAGTACCGGGTGGAGTTCCTCGACTAGCAGCGGGCGGCTGGTCTACAATCAGAATTCGGCCCGCCCGGGGGCGCGTAGCTCAGTTGGTTAGAGCGCCTGCTTCACACGCAGGAGGTCACAGGTTCGAGTCCTGTCGCGCCCACCATTCATTCGTGGCTCTGGCTCTACGCCATTAATGGTGGCAGGCCGCCCGCCGCTGACTGATCTCGCTGGTCCCCGTCAATCCTTCTTGAGGCTTACCTCGCGGAAGTAGACCACCGAGCGCGCGTCGTGGTTCTGCAGACCGATGTAGCCGACATCGGGCCGGGGCCCGCGCATCGGCTCGTACCACTGGCGGCGCTCGGGCACGGGCTGATTGCCGAAGAAGTCGTTGACCCTCTCGCCGTTCAGGTAGACGGTTGTTTCCTGGCCGCGGAGCACGATGTCCATCGTGTTCCACTCGCCAGCGGGCCTCTGGGTCTGCCTGGTCACCTTGCTGAGCGAGTAAATTGCCCCGGTGCAGTGCCAGACGTCGCCGGCAGCGTCGATCTGCACCTCGTAGCCGTTGTGCACGGCGTACCAGGGGTCCTTGGGCGGCTCGGGTATGCGGATGAAGACGCCCGAGTTGGCGTACTCGGAGACGGTCTTGAAGACCACGCGCAGGGTTGCATTGCCGATTTTCTCGCGCGTGTAGTAGAGCAGGCCCATACCGCCCTCGGTCTTGAGCAGGCCGTTCTCGATGACGAAGCGGCCCGGCCCGGCCATCTGCCACCCGCTGAGGTCCTGGCCATTGAAGAGCTGCCTCCACTCGCCGGCCTGGCACAGGACGGCGAGCGCCAGCAGGAACAGACAGCGTCGCACCATACAGTACGATTCTAGCCTGGATGTCTCACCACGACCGCGGCTGCGGCCGAGCCGCCAGCAATGGCGCGCGGAAACTCGCCGGTTGTGACATCATGCAGTCGAGGGTCGCCGAAGACGTGGCGCGGCCCGCCGAGTTGCGCCGGTGTTCGGATTCAAGTCATCTGGGTCGAAGCGCCGCCGCGTTCCCGTGACGCGCGCGGGCGCCGTGTTCGCCGCGGCGATGCTTGCGCTGGGGGCGGTGGCGGCGCTGTCGGGAAACAACCTGCTGTTTCTGATGGCCGCGGCGATGCTCTCGACGCTGCTGATTTCGAGCTTCATCAGCCGCCTCTCGCTGGCGGGACTCGAGCTGGAGTTCATGCTGCCCGAGCACATCGCGGCGCGCCGGAAGCTCGCCGGCCGGGTGGCGGTGCGAAACGCCAAGAGCTGGGTGCCATCCTTCTCGGTGCGACTGGGCGGCTCCAGCCAAGGCGTGCTGACGACGCTCTACTTTCCGGTGATCCCCGGAGGCGCTGCCCTGGACGAGACGGTCGAGGTCTGCTTCGAGCGGCGCGGCGTTTACCGCGAGAGCGGCTTCGAGTTCTGCACGCGCTTCCCGTTCGGGTTCCTGGAGCGGCGCGCAGCAGTGACTCTGCGGCGCGACGTGGTGGTCTATCCTTCCATCGATCCGCAGCCCGGCTTCGAGGAGCTGCTGGCGGCGGTACGGGGCGATCTGGAAACGCAGATCCGCGGCCGCGGCCACGACTTCTACCGCATCCGGCCCTACGAGGCCCTGGAGAGCGCGCGCCACGTGGACTGGAAGGCGACCGCGCACACGGGCGAGTTGCAGGTGCGCGAATTCGCCCGCGAGCAGGAGCGGCAGGTGGAGATCTTTCTCGATCTGAACGTCGCCGCCTCCCAGCGGGCCTGGTTCGAGCAGGCGGTGGACGCTTGCGCTTACCTGGCCTGGAGCGTCACGCGGCGCGACGCCCGGCTGCGCTTCCGCACGCAGGAGATCGATCTCGCAGTCCCCGAGACGGGCGACGTCTACGCCGTCCTCCGCTACCTGGCGACGGTCTCGCCCCAGGCGGGCAAGCCGCCCATCGCGCCGGCGAGCGAGGAGAGTTACCAGATCGTCTTCAGCGCTGCCGGCCCGCGGGTGCTGGCGGAGGCCGGGTGGGCGGCCGGGCGCATCGTCGGCCCCGGCGTGCTTCCCCGTCCGGCGATAGGCTAGGGCACGGGGGAATGAGTGCGCGCGGCGGGCTTGCGCTACATGACCAGAAGTAGTCATAATAGTCACGTGGAGACGGAAGTCAATATCGCCCAGCTCAAGGCGCGCCTGAGCTACTATCTCCGCGCCGTGCGCGACGGCGCCGAGATCATCGTCAAAGACCGCGATACGCCGGTGGCGAAGCTGGTGGCCTGCAAGCCGCGAAAGCCGAAACTGTCGGTCATCCCGGCGCGCGGCAAACTGTCCGACCTGAATGACCTCAAGCTCACCCGCCCGGCCAACATCACCATGGACACAATCATGGAAGCGCTCGACTGGACCCGGCGCGACCGCTTCTGACGCATGAAGGCCTATCTGGACAGCTCGGTCGTGCTGGGGTGGCTGCTTCAGCAGCCCGGCTCCGTGTCCGACTGGAGCCGGTGGGAAGCGGGTGTTTCCTCCGAGCTGCTGCTAGTCGAGGTTGCGCGAACACTCGACCGGATGCAGGTGCTTGGCGAACTGAGCGACGCTGATATCGCCGAGAAGCAGGAGGCGCTGCGGAAGCTGCTGGCCAAGTGCACACTCGTAGAGTTGCGGCGGCAGGTTCTGGCGCGGGCGGCCGGCTCATTTCGTACCGCTGTCGGCACGCTCGATGCCATCCACCTCGCCACCGCGCTGCTCTGGGTTGAGGAGCGCGAGGAACCGGTCGTCTTCCTGACACACGACAGGCAGCTCTCGCTAGCCGCGCGCGCCCACGGCCTCGAGGTCGAGGGCGTATAGCGATAGCGGCCACGCCCGGGTGCTAGCTCCCCAACGATAGCTGATGGCGAGTCCCGGACTGCCGCCGTTGCTAGAATGTGGTCAATGTCTTACGACGTCTTGATCCTTGGCAGCGGGCCGGGCGGCTACTCGGCGGCCGTGCGCGCGGGCCAATACGGGCTGCGGACGGCGATCGTCGAGAAAAACCAGCGGCTTGGGGGCACCTGCCTGCTGGTCGGGTGCATCCCTACCAAGGCGCTCCTGCACACCGCCGAGGTCTGGGAGCAGGTCCAGAAAAGCGGCAGCGAGGGCGTCGGGTGCGACAACCCGCGCCTGGATTTCGCCCAGGCCATCGCGCGCAAGAACCAGATTGTCGCCAAGCACTCCAAGGGCGTCGAGTTCCTCATGAAGAAGAACAAGGTGGACGTCCTCGCCGGCACAGCCACGATCCAGGGCCCCGGCCGGGTTGAGGTCCGCGGCGAGAAGGGCGTCGAGACCGTGGAGACGAAGAACATCGTCATCGCCACGGGCTCGGAAGCGCGGATGCTGCCCGGGCTGGAGCCCGACCCGGAGTATGTCCTCACCAACATCGAGGTTCTCGACCTGCCCGCCGTGCCGAAATCGACGGTGGTCATCGGTTCGGGCGCTGTGGGCAGCGAGTTCGCCTCCATGTTTCACCGCTTCGGCAGCCAGGTGACGCTGCTGGAGATGCTGCCGCGGATCGTGCCGCTCGAAGACGAAGAGGTTTCCAAGGAGCTCGAGCGCGGCTTCAGGAAGTCCGGCATCCGCGTCGAGACCGGGGCGCGGGCCGAGGAGATCCGGCGCGTGGAAGGCGGCGTCCAGATCACGGTGACGCTGGCCAGCGGCAAGCAGGAGGAGATCCGCGCGGAGAAGGTGCTGGTCGGCGTAGGCCGCCGGCCGGTGACCGGCAACCTGGGCCTGGAGACCACGCGCATCCAGACCGACCGCGGCTTCATCCAGGTGGACGAGCGCCAGCAGACCGCCGAGCCGGGCATCTATGCGATCGGCGACGTGGTGGCGGGCACGCCGCAACTGGCGCACGTCGCCATCAAGGAAGGCTTGGTCGCGGTGGCGCACATCGCCGGGCGGCCGGCCGAGCCGCTGAATCGCAGGCAAATCCCCGCGTGCACCTACACCGATCCCGGCATCGGCAGCGTGGGCCTGACCGAGGCCGAGGCCCGGGCCAGCGGCTACCCGGTCAAGATCGGCAAGTTCCCATTCACGGCCAACAGCATGGCCACGATCCTGGGCCGGCACGGCGGCTTCGTGAAGGTGGTCGCCGAGGAGCGCTACGGCGAGATCCTGGGGGTCCACATCATCGGGCCGCTGGCCTGGGAGTGCATCGGCGAGGCGGTGGCGGCGATGGCAGGGGAGGCGACGGTGGAGACGATGATGAATGCGATCCACGCGCATCCGACTCTGAGCGAGGCCGTGGGCGAAGCGTTCAACAGCGTGTACGGATTGGCGATTAATGCATAGCCCGCATTGCTCACCACGACCGTGACGAGGCGCGATGAGAGGGCCAAAGAACATCCAGCGAGGCCGGGCAAAAACCGGGGCCAGACACCACTTTTCGCTTGCGCGAGTCCATTGTCTTCGGCGAACTGGGAGCGCGAAAAGTGGCTGTCTGTCCCCGGTTTTTGCCAATGCGGCTCTATCGCGCGCCGCAGCAGGTTGTTGGTGAGAAATGCGGGCTAGGTGCGAGCTGCACGATCTGGGCCGGATCGACTACGGCCAAGCGCTGGAATGGCAGCGCTCGCTGGTCCAGAAGCGCAAGCAGGGGCTGATTCCGAACCAGTTGCTGATACTGGAGCACCCGCACGTGATCACGCTGGGGCGCAATGGCAGGCTGCAGAACCTGCTGGCCAACCAGGACGCGCTGCGCCGCGCCGGCATCGCGTTCTTCTCGACCGACCGCGGCGGCGACGTCACCTATCATGGCCCGGGGCAGGTGGTCGGCTACCCCATCTTCGACCTGCGGGAATGGAAGCGGGACGTGGTGGCCTACGTGCGCGCCCTGGAGCAGGTGCTGATCGACACACTCGAGGATTTCAGCGTCGCGGCCGGGCGGATTCCCTCCCTGACCGGCGTCTGGGTGGAGGGAAAGAAGATTGCCGCCATCGGCGTGCACATCAGCCGCTGGATCACCTCGCACGGCTTTGCGCTGAACGCCGCCCCCGATCTCAGCTATTTCCAGTACATTATTCCATGCGGCCTCGCCCGGCCCGTCACCTCGATGGCGGAACTGGGCGTGCAGCCGCCGCGGGCCGAGCTGATCGCGTCGCTCGCGAGGCATTTCTCCGAACAGTTCGGGCTCGACATTGTAGAACCGGTGAGGGCATCCGAGGAGGCCATATGATCGACGTCGTCATGCCGCAAATGGGCGAGAGCATCGTGGAGGGCACGATTACCAAGTGGCTCAAAAAGGCCGGCGAGCGCGTGGAGCGCGACCAGCCGCTGCTGGAGATCTCGACCGACAAGGTGGACACTGAGATCCCCTCGCCGGCCTCGGGCGCGCTCGCCGCCATCCTGGTCCAGGAGGGCCAGACGGTGGCGATCAACACGGTGATTGCGCACATCGACGAGACCGGCGCGCAGGCCTCCCCGGGCCCGGCGGCGGTGGCTGCGCCTCCTCAGCCCAAGGCCCCGCCGGTCGCCCCCGCCGAAGAGGCGCCCAAGGCGGCCAGGGCGGAGGCGGCTGAACAGGCGCCCAAGGCGGCCGAACAGGCGGCTGCTCCCGCGCCCGAGGCGGCGGGGGAGGAGCCGGCGGGGCCGTTATCCCCGCTGGTGCGCCGTGTCGCGCGCGAGAACGACATCGACCTGCGGCAGGTGAAGGGTACTGGCACCGGCGGCCGCATCACCAGGCAGGACCTCGAGAACTACATCGCGCAGCGCCGGGCGGCTCCGGCCCAGGCCCCTGCACCGCCGCCGGCGGCGCCCGCTGCGGCGCGGTCCGCGGCGGCCCAGACCCGCGTCGAGCCCATGAGCGTGATGCGCATGAGGATCGCCGAGCACATGGTTGCCTCCCGGCGCATCTCACCGCACGTGACCACCATGCACAAGGTGGACATGACCAAGGTGGCGAAGATCCGGCAGCGCAGCAAGGCGGAGGTGCAGGCGCGCTACGGCCTCTCCCTCACCTACCTCCCCTTCATCATCCGGGCCGCGGCCGAGGCGCTGCGCGCCTATCCGCTCTGCAACGCCTCGATCGACGGAACGAACATCGTCTACCACGGCGAGGTCCACATTGGAATCGCCGTGGCGCTCGAGAACGGGCTCATCGTGCCGGTGATCCGGAACGCGGATGAGAAGAACGTGCTGGGGTTGCAGCGGGCCATCGCCGACTTGGCCGCCCGCGCGCGCTCGCGCCAGCTCAAGCCGGACGAGGTACAGGGCGGCACCTTCTCGATCACCAACTTCGGCAGCTCCGGCAGCCTGTTCGGCACGCCCATCATCAACCAGCCGCAGGTAGCGATTCTGGGGGTGGGCACGGTGGAGAGGACGCCCGTGGTGGTGGAGGACGACGCCATCGCCATCCGCTCCATCAGCCTGATCGGACTGACCTTCGACCACCGGCTGATCGACGGCGCCTACGCCGACCAGTTCATGGTGAAGCTCAAGTCAGTGCTCGAGAGCTGGTGCGACGAAGTGCTGTAGCGGTGAGTGGGATCTTGAGGTGAAGCGGCGCACCACGTGCCAGCTCAAAACGGGAGAGCAGATGGGAGGCCGCCGCTGCTACACCTTCGATTTGTGCCCGCAATCAGTGCAGGCCATCTTGAACCTTACCGGCAAGACAGGCAAGCCCAAAACCAACCAAGTTAAGAAGCTGCCTCTCTTGTCGATGAGCAAGTGAGTGTTGGTGCTGCCACAAACCGGGCAGCGTTCAGCCGTCGCTGGCGGAATCTCCTGCCCGCCCTGCTCGTCGT
>JBEKLW010000062.1:0-9036 GCA_050008815.1 Bryobacteraceae bacterium | reverse complement strand
CAATGTTGAGGCCTTGCTGAAGCGGCTTTCAGCGCAGGGCGCGCCGGCGGATCCCCCGGGAGTGGCGCTGGTGATCGACGAGCTGCGCGTGAGGCGGGGGGAGATCGTGGTGGCCGGGTCGGGTCCGTTGCCGAGCGTCAGCGATCTTCAATTGCGCGTGCGGGGTTTCTCCGGCGCGAGCAAGTGCCGGCTGGAGGCCGCGGCCAGGCTCTTTGGCGGGCGCGAATCGGGCTTCCGGCTGGAGGGCCACGCGGGGCCGTTTAGCGCGGATGCGCTGCCGCTGGAAGGCTCGCTCTGGCTGAAGCTCACGCCGGGGGAGATCCCGGCGGGGCTCCGGCGGGCACAGTTCGGCGACCTGCTGAAGGCGCCCGGCGCGAGGGCGCGGGTGAACCTGGAGGCATCCGTGGTGGGCGACCTCTATGGCACGCTGGCAGGGCCGGCTAAGTTGGTGCTCACCGACGTGATGGTGGGGCGGGACCAGACGCACCGGTTGCGGCTGGCGGGCGAAGCGCCGGGCACGTTTACGGCGACCAAGCTGACCTCCGAGCTCATGTTCCACTTGAGAGTGTCGAACGGGCGGCTGCGGCTCGGGGACGGCCAGTGGGCGGGGGGGGCGGAAATCCACTGGCGTGGCTCGAGGATGAGTGGCAGCAGCCGCGGCGCCATTCGCGGCGTGGACATCAACGACCTGCTTGGCAGCTTCACAACGGCTGCCGACAGGATCCAGGGCGTGCTCGAGATTCCGTCCTACACGCTGGAATTCGCCGGCAGAAACGCGGACGAGATCCGGAACTCGCTGAGGGGGTCGGGGCAGGTGTCGATCAGCCAGGGGCGGCTGATGACTTTGGACCTGCTGGCGACCATCGAGCAAGGGCTCACGCGTGCGCAGGGCGGGCCTGCGGTGGCGAAGGGGACAACGCCGTTCAGCCGGCTGGCGGCCGATGTGTTGATCGGGAACGGGCGGCTGGATTTCCCCACGATTGTTCTAGAGAGCCCGGGGCTGCGGTGCTCGGGGAACGGGACGATCGGCTTCGACCACTCGATGCGCTTCGACCTGGAGACGCGGCTGACGGGCGGGCCGGCGCGCACGGTGAACGCGCTCACGCGGCGCCCGGACCTCGGCGAGGCGACTCTGCCCGTGACGATTGCCGGGACGGTGGGCGCCCCACAGGTGAGGCCGGACGCCAGCCGGGGGGCAGGCAGCGTGGCCGAGGGGCTCATCCGATCGCCGTTCAAGAAGAAGAAGTAAGAGCGCTAATGCCCCGCCTGATCCGGTTACACTAGATTCGAGCCACTTGCGTGGCTGTCCGGGCGCCTGTGGCGCAGGGGGGGCGCGCTGGTGGCAGCAGACAACGGTCACGTGTTGTTTGGTGGAAAGGTCTGACGATCGAAAACGACAAAAACACCGCGATCCTGCTGATTGACTGCCCCGACCGCAAGGGACTGGTGGCGGCCATTGCCGATTTTCTGTACGAGCACGGGGCCAACATCGTCCACGCCGACCAGCACCAGGACCAGGAGCTGGGCCTGTTCTTCATGCGGGTGGAGTGGGCTCTGGAGGAGTTCGACTTGGGGCCGGCGGAGCTGCTGGAACGCTTCCGGCCGATTGCCGAGCGGCTAGCCATGCGCTGGCGCATCGAGTACTCCTCGGCGCGGCCGAAGATGGCGATTCTCGTCTCTAGCTACTTGCATTGTTTGGTGGACCTGCTGCACCGTCACCAGATCGGCGAGCTCGCCTGCTCCATCCCGCTGATCTTGAGCAACCACGAGGAGGCGCGACCGCTGGCGGAGTTCTACAGCATTCCTTTCCACCGCGTCCCCGTGGAAGCGGGGAACAAGGCGGAAGCCGAGCGACGGCAGATGGAGCTTCTGGATGAGAGCGGTGTGGACGTGGTGGTGCTGGCGCGGTACATGCAGATCCTCTCGCCGGATTTCGTGGCGCGCTACCCGCGGCGCATCATCAATGTGCACCACTCGTTTCTGCCGGCCTTCAGCGGAGCCAAGCCGTACCACGCGGCGTTCCAGCGCGGCGTGAAACTGATCGGGGCGACGAGCCACTACGTGACCGAGGTGCTCGACGACGGGCCGATCATCGAGCAGGACGTGATGCGGGTTTCGCACCGCGACCGTCTGGAGGACCTGATCCAGAAGGGGCGCGACCTGGAGCGGATGGTGCTCTCCCGCGCCGTGCGCTGGCACCTGGAGCGGCGCATCCTGGTCTACGCCAACAAGACCGTGGTGTTCGACTAGCCGCGGCGCTAACCGCACGGGTGAACGCGCCGCGAACCCTCCGGTTCGGCCAAGCCGGGCCTGGAGGCCCGGTGGCAGCTCTAGAGAGCCGCCCTACCGCTTTGCCCCTGTAGGGCGGACCTCCAGGTCTGCCAGCCGGTCTCCAGACCGGCTCCGCAGCTCCACGAACAACCCAAGCCGGGCCTGGAGGCCCGGTGGCGGCTCTGGAGAGCCGCCCTACCCGGCTTCGCGGCGCGCACTGCTCTCGCTACCCCGACTCCAGGATCATGTTGGCGTACTGCAGGGTGTCGCCGGTGCGAATCATGCCGGTGGCCTGCGGCACGCGCTTCTTGAACTCGGCATGCGGCTCCAGCACTACGGGAACCCCTTCCAGAGCATCCTCGAAGGCCCGCTGCGTGGCGGCGTCGTTGGCGAGTTGGAACTCCCGGGCCATGAACACCTTGCCGATGATGAAGTTGCGGCGGACGGCACGCAGCACATCCAGAACTTTCGGGATGTCGTCCACCAGGGAGATGTCCACGGTCTCGAGCTGCGGGCAGGAGGGAAAGCCACGGTCGGCGATGACCAGCGTGTTGGTGTGCCGGATGCGGCTGAGCAGGGAGTTGAGAGCCGGATTCAGGATCCCCGTTTTGAGCATGGCGTGTGTTCCCTTATTATCGATATTACGGCACGTAAGTCCGGAGCAGGTGGCAAATCGGCTCCGGCCGAAGCGAAAATGGAGCCGCGCCGGAGGGAATCATCCAGGCCTCACCGGCCCGGAATCGCGCCGCGCCGATCTGGCCGGCGCCCTCCAGCACGACCAGGATGTGGAAGCGCTCGGGGTCGGGCCGATACTCAAGGGGCCCCGCCAGCTCCAGTTCGTCGGTCACGAAGTACTCGCAGGAAGCCAGCCGGCGAACGCCGCCGGCCAGCGTAACGGGCGCCGTCTTCCCCGGATGCGGTGCCAGGCTGGCGACGTCGAGGGCTCGGTCCAGGCGCAGCTCGCGGTGGAGCTCGCGCGGCCGGCCGTAATCGTAGAGCCGGTAGTTGACGTCGGATTGCTGCTGGATCTCGCACAGCGCCAAACCAGCGCCGATGGCATGGATGGTCCGGGCGGGCGTCAGGATGGTGTCCCCCGGGGCGACGGGAATCCAGTTTAGAAAACGCTCGATCTCGCCGCTGAGGGCCAACTGGCGCAGCCGGTCGCGTGTGACCGCTTCCCGCAGGCCGACGGCAATCGAAGCGCCCGGCTCCGCGCGCAACACGTACCACATCTCGGTCTTCCCCGGCGAGCCTTCCTGGCGCCGGGCGTACTCGTCGTCCGGGTGTACCTGTACGGAGAGCCGCTCGGAAGTGAAGATGAACTTCACCAGGATCGGCAGCGGGCCCGCCGGCGAGAGGAACCACACCTCGCCGATGCGGTTCTCACTGCGCGGAAACCACGGCGCCAGCGCGGTGGTTCCCCAGACCTTCTCGCGGAAAGAGGGGGTCAGCCGAAGCGCTTCCGCGGAAACCGGCCCATCGGTTGGAGACGTCATTGCGTGGAATGGTTAAGGCTACAATATACCGCCCCGCCGTGGTCGCCCGTCTCGCACGCACGCCGCTGCGCCAGAGCGCCCGCCGGGGTACAATGACGGATTCGCTCGCGACAGCTCCGGCGAGCTTCTGACGGCGGCGCCGGCCATGACTATGACCTCCCATCTCGCACAGACCTCTGGATCGGAGAAACGATCCTCCGGTGAGCACAAGCTGTTTTCCCGTGAGCACCTGGCGCCCTTTCTCCTGGTGACGGCCCTGTTCTTCTTCTGGGGCATTCCCAACAACCTCAACGACGTGCTGATCAAGCAGTTCATGAAGTCGTTCGAGATCACGCGCTTCAAGGCCGGGCTGCTCCAGTCGGCATTCTACATGGGCTATTTCCTGCTATCCATGCCCGCCGCTCTGATCATGCGCAAGTACAGTTACAAGGCCGGCCTGGTCACGGGATTGTTCCTTTACAGCGCGGGCGCAGTTCTGTTTTGGCCCGCCGCGGTAGTCGGGAAGTATGGCTTCTTCCTGTTCGCCCTGTTCGTCATCGCCAGCGGGCTGGCGTTCCTGGAGACGGGAGCGAACTCCTTCATCGCCCAGCTCGGCGATCCGGTGAGCTCGGAAAGGCGGCTGAACTTTTCCCAGGCGTTCAATCCGTTCGGAGCCATCAGCGGGGCTTTGATTGGCACCATATTCATCTTCTCGGGCATTGAATTGAGGCCCCAGGAAATCGCCGTCAGGAGGGCCGCCGGTACCTACCAGCAATACTTGCAGCACGAGACCATGCGGGTCATCACTCCGTACCTGGTTCTGGCTTGCGTGGTCTTCGCCTGGGCGCTGCTGATGATCCGGACCAGGTTCCCGAAGATCGCGGGCGAGGGCTCATCCGGACCCGGCGAGGGCAAGGGCAGGTTCAAGGACCTGTTCAAGTATCCGCATTTCATTCAAGCTGTGCTCGCGCAGTTCTTCTACGTCGGCGCGCAGGTGGGTACCTGGAGTTACTTCATCCAGTACGTGCAGAGCTACACCGGCCGGCCGGAGAAGGTGGCGGGGTACTTCCTCACCGGGACGCTGGTGGCTTTTCTCGTGGGACGGTTCTCCTCCACGGTTCTCATGAAGTACATTCAGCCCCGGATCCTGATGGGGATCTACAGCCTGGTCAACATACTGCTGGTGGGCATCGGCGTGGCACACCCCGGTTGGGTTGGAGTCTGGGCAATCTTCCTTAGCAGCTTCTTCATGTCGCTGATGTTCCCGACGATTTTCGCGCTGGGGCTCAAGGAGCTTGGCCCCAATACCAAGCTGGGCAGTTCGATGATCGTCATGGCCATCGTCGGCGGGGCAGTCTTAACTCCGCTGATGGGCCTGGTTTCCGACGCCACCAAGAGCATGGCCCTGGCGATGCTGGTGCCCCTGGCGTGCTATGTGTTCATTGCCTACTTCGGGTTCGTCGGCTCGCGGGTGAGGGTGCGGCGGGCGCCCGGGGCGGCCTGAGCGGAGGCCGGCGACCACACCGGCCGGGGAGCGCCGCCGCCCGGCCCGCGCCTCACCAGGAGAACTGGATCAGCGAGACGCCCTGCCGTGGCAGCCTGAAACCTACCTCAAGCCGGCCGCCGGCGTTCCACAGCCAGCGCGGCGACTCGAGCATTTCCAGCCGCCCCGCGGCTTCCAACCGCGCGTACTGCTCCGGCGAAGGTGATTGCGGCGAGCCGAGCTCCCTCCACACCGTGTAGGCGTTGCTGTGCTGCTCGTCAATGCGGAAGTGGCGTATGAGGACGCGCCCCGCCGAGGCGGGTATCCCGGACACGGCCAACCGAACGGCCGCATCCGGGGCCAGCGTGTCGTCGTCGTGGTAGTTCCAGACCAGCACCGAGACCTCGCGCTCGCCCCGGCTCGCCAGGGCGTTGATGTCCGGCCGCTCGCGCACGCCCGCTTGCAAAACCGCGTCCAGCGGCACAGCGCCGTCGCTCTCCACCCTCAGCCGGTCCGGGCCCATCAGCCCGAGCATGCGAAAGACACTCAGCACGGGCTTGTCGATGCCGTTGGTAGCCAGTGTCCGGAAGCCGTCGAAATACGGCTGGCCCTCGAACTCGAAGGCCCAGGTTACGGCTCCTTCCAGGTTCGTGCCGTAGCGTTCCGCCAGGTCGAGCGTGTGTTTGAACATCGCCGCGGTGTAGCAGGGATAGAGTGGTCCGTTGCGGTAGGCGTTCTGGGGATGGGACCTGGCTGAACAGGCGGCGCACCCCTCCGGGTCGGATTCGCCGATGATCACCGGCCTGCCACGCAGCTCCGGAAACGAGGCGACGATCTCGAATCCCCGGGCGACGCTGAGCGCCTGCTCTCGGATTCCCATGCGGACGCGCCCGCCAACCATCGCCGGACTTCCCTTGGCGTGGAAGCCGATGTAATCCAGCGGTGCGCCCACGCCGCCGGTCGCGTAGTTCTTTCCACGAACGCAGTGTTCGAGGAAGCTGCGGAGGAACTCGGCGGCCCTCGGGTTCGCCGGGCCGGTGCTGTGCGGCCCGCCGATGCGGGAGGTGGGCAGCGCGCGCTTCAGGGCGTCGGCCGTGAAGTCGTACAGCCGGAAGTACTCTTCCGGCGTGCCCCGCCAGTAGGAGATGTCCGGCTCATTCCACAGCTCCCAGTACCAGGTCTCGACCTCCTGGCGCCCGTAGCGCTCCACGGCATGCCGAACCCAGCCATGGACCAGCTCCGCCCATTTCCGGTAGTCCTTCGGCGGGAAGGCCCACCCCGTCGAGAACTGCTCCGGCCACTGCATCCTGTAGGGCGGCGGGCCGGTTGAGAGCGCCTCGGGCATGAACCCGATCTCGACCAGCGGCTTGACGCCCGTCTCGCGGAAGGTGTCGAAGATCCGGTCCAGGATCTTCCAGTCGTACACCGGCCGGCCGGAGGGATCTTCGGTATAGGCGTTCGTGGACCCCCATTTGAGGCTCGGCGTGCCGTCGCCCGAGGTCAGCAGGTTGTGGCAGCGGATTTGGACCGGCGCCGGGTTCAAGGCCGACAGTTCCCCCAGGAGCTTCCTGCCGTACTGCATGTAGGTGTAGTTCGGCTCGTCGTAACCGAAGAAGCTCCAGGCGGGCCGGAGCGGCCCCGTCTTCAGGGCGGCATCAACGTGAATTCTCACCGCCGGCTGGGCAAACACAGCGGTGGCCGTGAGCAGAGTGGCCCACAACAGGGCTGGGGCAGCCTTCATCGAAACCTCCCGGGCCACCGGCGCGCTCCGGAACAGCCCGCCAGCATCAGAGCGTAGCGCATTGAGAGACGGCAATCAGCAGGTGGTGACTTCGAGGCCCGTGTGATTGACCTCGAAGTCGAAGAACCGGGCGCGATCGTTGAGGGGATCGCGCTCGAGCATCTGGCGGATGCGGGCGGCATCCTCGGGCGACTTCGCGATCATCAGCAGGAAGCCCCCGCTGCCCGCCCCGCAGATCCGCATTCCGTGGACGTGCGGCCGCACCATCCGGAGCAGGCGCTCGATGGTCTGGTTCGTAACGGCGCCACAGAGCGTCTTGTGGAGTTCCCAGGCGGCGTCGACGTAACCGCCGAACGCGGCGGCGTCCTTCAAGCTCATCGCCTCGGCCAGCGCGCGCGCTACGCGGTGCTCTTCCTCTAGCGCCGCCATGATTCTGCGGTTGCGGTCGAAGAAGCCGCCGACGATCTGCTGGAGGATGTTCTTCGCCAGGCGCGTGAGGCCGGTGTAGTAGAGCAGTGTGCAGCCGCCGTTCAGCTTCGGATCGAGCAGGTCGTCGGGAAGGTAGCGGATCTTGGGGTCGGGGATGGGGCCGCGCTCGGTGTGTGTGATCTTGGTTCCCCCGACTCCGCCGCCGATCTGGTCCTGCCAGCCTCCTCCGGTAGTCATCGCCTGCTCCAGCCGCAGCACGTCGTGGAACAACTCGCGCTGGCTCGGCATGCGGCCCATCACGCGCCGCACAACCGCCAGGACGACCGTGCCCAGGATGCTCGACGTTCCCAGCCCGCTGCCCTTGGGGATGCCGGCCAGAGTTGTCAGCTCGATGCCTCCGCCGAAGTCCTCGAGCATGCTGCGCAGGCTGATGCCCTCCGGCCAGAGGTCCGGGTCGGGCGAGAACCCGGATATGGCCAGCGAGGCCTTGGCCAGGGCGAAGCTGCTCTCCGGCCGCCGGTAGTCGAGCAACTCCTCGAGCGTGGTGATCTCGACGTGATGCCCGGCGTCGATGGAGCTGAGCCGGATGACCGGCTCATCGACCACGCGGCAATAGCAGTGAATCGGGGGCTGGCCGTTGAGGTTGATGGCCGAGTTGACGACGTCGCCGCCGTACTCCAGCGTGTAGGGCGGAGTGTCGGTCCAGCCGCCGGCCAGCTCCACGCGCGCCGGCGCTCGGCCCCAGATGGTCTCATCCGGGCGCAGCGCGTTGCGGGGCCGCACGCCGGCCCCGCAGCGCGTCTCCAGGATCGCCTGGTTCAGCCGGTCGAAGGCGGCCGCGTGCAGGCGATCGCTCCACTCCGTTGCCGTCACGCCGCCGTGGACGGAGAGCGAGGCCGCTTCCAGCCAGGCCGTGGTGGCCGCCGGAAGCTTGCCGTCCAGGCCCGGCAGCAACTCCGCCAGCGGCCCCCCGGCGCCGGGGAGCGCGGAGATGGCCGAGCCCAGCGAATGGATGATGCGGCAGAAGCCGAAGTGCTCCAGCGCGCCTTCCGCCAGCTCGGAGAAGCGCCGGGCGGTGGCGAGCAACTCCGCGACAAGCGCGGCGCGATCCGGTGCGTGCTTCAGGCAGAAAGCCAGGTCGTCGGCCGAGAAGCGGCTGTCGGGCCGGAACATCTGGGGCAGGCGCCGGCCGATCTCCTGCGCGCGGATGGCGGCCCGCCGCTGGTGGAAAGCGTCCTGATCGGCCAGCAACGCGATCTCGGCGGCGCTGTAACGCTCGGTGGAGCGCAAGGCGCGCTTCTCCGGCTCGGTGGCGGAGGCCGGATCGAACATCCACAGCCAGCGCCGGTAGCCGGCGTGTTCCCTCTCGGCCGGAAACACGCGCGCGGTCCAGAGCGTGCGTTCCTCGGCCGGCACTCCAGCGTCCCAGACGTCCTCCGGCGCCAGGCCAGCCAGCGCCAGCCAGTCCGGAAGAGGCCGCCCGCAGAACAGCGCGCCTCCGGCGGCGGCGTCCTTGAAGGCGTCGTTCGCGCCATAGCAGCGCACGAACCAGACCGCCTCGCCGCGGCGATCGCGGCCCGCAAGCACATCCAGGCACGCCCCCTGGAGCAGCCGCAGCGGCTGATCGACATCCACCC
>JBEKLW010000061.1:0-9082 GCA_050008815.1 Bryobacteraceae bacterium | reverse complement strand
CGGCCAAGCTTCTTCCGCGAGCCGCGCGCCGCAGCGGCAGCCCATAGTCCGTGAGCAACGATGTCCATAGTGGGGGTTTCGAGACTGCCGTAGCGCCTGTTTTTATTAACGCACGCCGCCGGTCCCGACTCCAAACGCGGTGTGCCGGGCCACGGCCTCGGCCATCTGGGAGGTGCTAGCGCTGCCGCCCATGTCGTAGGTGCGGACCTCGCCGCGAGCGACAACCTCCGCCACGGCCGCCTCGATGGCGGCCGCCCGCGCGCCCTCGCCGAGCCATTCCAGCATCATCTTGGCCGCCAGGATGGTGGCGATTGGGTTCACCTTGTTCAGCCCGGCGTACTTCGGCGCCGAGCCGTGGGTCGGCTCGAAGACCGCGTAGCGGTCGCCGAGGTTGCCGCTGTAACCGAAACCCATGCCGCCCACGAGCTGCGCGCAGAGGTCCGAGAGAATGTCGCCAAACAGGTTGGTGGTCACGAGCACGTCGTAGTTGCGAGGGTTCTTGAGGAGCCACATGCACATGGCATCGACGTTGGCCGCGTCGAATTCAATCTGCGGGTATCCGGCGGCCACCTCCTGGGCGGCCTCCAGGAACAGCCCGCAGGTGGCTCGCAGCACGTTGGCTTTGTGGACCGCGGTCACCTTGCGCCGGCCATGCTTCACGGCGTACTCGAAGGCCGCGCGCACGATGCGCCGTGAGCCCTCGCGCGTGATGCTGCGCAGCGAGATCGCCGCTTCCGGCGGGATCCTCGCCATGGCCTTCTCCCGGTAGAAGCTCTCGGGCACGCGTGGGAACTCCACGCCGATATACATCCCCTCGGTGTTCTCGCGGAACATAACCAGGTCGATGTCGTCGCGGTAGTTGAGCGGGTTGCCCGGGAAGGCCTGGCAGGGCCGCAGGCAGACGTAGAGGTCGAGCAACTGGCGCATGCGCACGATGGGGCTGCGGTAAGTGAGGCCGCGGCTCTCAAATTCCGGCGCCAGCTCGCGCACCGCCTCCGCTGCGGGCTTCGAGGTGATGGCGCCGAAGAAGGCGCAGTCGGTCGAGCGAAGCAGCTCGATCGTACGCTGCGGGAGTGCCTCGCCCTCCCGGCGCCAGAACTCCCAGCCAATGTCGCCGTGGATATACTCGGCCTCGAACCCGGTGGCATCGAGCACCACCCGCGCCGCCGCGCAGCACTCAACCCCGATGCCGTCCCCCGGCAGCCAGGCAATTCGCTTCTTCGCCATTTGTCTTCTCCGCTCGGTCTCCGCCGTGAGCTATCCGGCGCTGGCGTACTTGCGCTTCAGGTACGGGACCAACCCTCCGGCTTCGAGCAGCTCGACCGCCCGCGGATCGAGCGGCGCTGTCGCGAACGTTTCGTTCGTGCCGAGGTTCACGATGCGCCCCGCCGCCAGGTCGATCAGCAGGTCCGCCCCCTGCGCGAGGTGCGCCGCCGCTTCGGGCGAAACGATCACCGGCAGCCCAAGGTTGATCGAGTTACGAAAGAAGATCCGCGCGAACGACGCCGCGATCACCGCCCCCACCCCGGCGAACTTGATCGCCGCGGTAGCCTGCTCGCGGCTCGAGCCGCAGCCGAAGTTCTTGCCGGCGACGATCACCTCGCCCGGCCGCAGCGACGCCCGCAGCTCCGGGTAGGCCAGCTCAAACAGGTGCTGGGGCGTTTGCTCGCGGTCGGTAATGTTGAGATACCGGCCGGGGTAGATGACATCCGTATCGATGTTGTCGCCGAGCTTCACCGCCACGCGGCCGCGCAACCGCAGATCCGTTCCGCTCACGCCCTCACCTCCCTCATGACCTCGGCCGGATGCACGATCGCGCCCGCCACCGCCGCCGCCGCAACCACCGCCGGTGAGGCCAGGTACACTCGGGAGTCCTTGCTGCCCATCCGCCCGACGAAATTCCGGTTGGTGCTCGAGATACACACTTCACCGGCTGCCAGGATGCCCTGGTGCACGCCCACGCATGGCCCGCAACCCGGCGGGTTCACCATCGCGCCGGCTTCGACCAGCTTCTGGATGTAGCCGAGCCGGATCGCTTCCAGGAAGATCTCCTGCGAGGCCGGGATCACCAGGAGCCGCGTTCGCGGATGCACTCGCTGGCCCGCGACGATCCGCGCTGCGATCTCCAGATCCTCCAGGCGCCCGTTGGTGCAGCTCCCCAGCACCGCCTGGTTCACCGCCAGCCCGGCGACCTCCGAGACCGGCCGGACGTTATCCACCTGGTGGGGGCAGGCCACCTGCGGCTCCGTCAGCTCGAGGCTGGCGTCGATGTTCCACACGCGCTCGTAGGCGGCATCGGCGTCCGGTTCGTATTCCGGCTGCATTGCGGTCTCGCGCCCGGAGCGGCGCGCCAGGTAGCCGAGCAGCTTCTCGTCCACCGGGGTGAAAGCGACCTTGGCTCCCATTTCCATCGACAGGTTGGCCAGCACCATCCGGCCCGCGACGCTCAGCGCGCGTATCACCGGCCCGTCGAACTCCACCGCGCGGTAGTCCGCTCCATCCGCGCCGAGGCGCCCGATCACATACAGGATCAGGTCCTTCGCGGAGACCCACGGCCCCAGCTCGCCCTCCACCTGGATGCGAATCGTCGAAGGCACCTTGAACTAGAGCTCGCCCTCGGTCCAGACGCCTGCCATCTCGGTGGCGCCGATGCCCGTGGCGAAGGCGCCGAAGGCGCCGTGAGTGGTGGTGTGCGAGTCCGTGCCCACCAACAGCATTCCGGGCCGCACGTGCCCTTTCTCCGCCAGCACCTGGTGGCAGATGCCTCCCCGGCCCACATCGTAGAAGTTGACGATGCCCTGCTGCCCGACGAACTCGCGGATGGCCTGGTGCGTGGCGGCGGTCTTCTCCGACTCCGCCGGCACGCGGTGATCGAGAATGATGACGATCTTCTCCGGGTCCCAGACCCGCGCGACGCCGATCTCCTGGAAGCTCTTCCGCACCAGATCGGCGTTCTCGTGCGACATCGCCAGATCGATGCGTGCGACGACGATCTCCCCCGGCGCGACCCGCTCCCGCCCGGCGGCGCGGGCCAGGATCTTCTCCGCCAGTGTCATTGCCATGTCATGTCCCTCGCCGGACCGATTCCGCTCTGCCGGGCTAGCTGCGCGCGGCGTACTTCTCTTCGAGGGCGGCCCGAGGCAGCAATTCGTCCTCCAGCCGGCGGTAGTCCAGAAGCCCCACGAACCCGGTGTATTCGGCGAAGCTCGACAGCCAGTCGGTCTGGCCCTCGAGCAGGCCGGTGGGCGAGGCGTGGAGCGCCTCGAAGAAGCGCTTGAGCGCCTGGTGCGCCACCAGGATAGAAGCCACCGGGATGCTCACCCGCGCCACGCCCAGCCGCGCCAGCTCCGGGATGGGCACCAGCTCGGTCTTCACCCCGGTGACGGCATCCATCAGGTTCACGGATAGCAGGCCGCGGACCTCGCCGACCGCGCGCGCGATGTCGGCCCGGGTGCGGATGCCGTCGATAAAGGCCATGTCCGCGCCGCTTTCCAGGTACACGTTGGCGCGGTGGATCGCCTCCTCCAGCCCAAACACCGCGCAGGCGTCCGTGCGCGCGTTGATGACGATGTCCTGGCCCAGCCGCTGGCGCACCGCGGCCATGGCGTGCACTTTGCCGGCCATCTCGTCGGCGCTGATCACCTGCTTGCCCTCCATGTGGCCGCAGCGCTTGGGGAAGACCTGGTCCTCGATGTTGACTCCGGCCGCGCCCATGGCGATGAGCCGCTCGGTGATTTCCAGCGCGTTGATGGCGTTCCCGCCGCCGGTGTCGATATCGGCCATGACCGGGATGCTGACGGCTCGGACGATGTCCCAGGTCCGGTCCAGGACATCCTTCATCTCCACCAGCCCGACATCGGGCTTGCCGAGCAGGCTGCCCGCCAGGCCGAAGCCGCTCACCTGGACGGCCTCGAAGCCGGCGCCCTCGATGAGCTTGGCGCTCAGCGCGTCATGGCAGCCGGGCACGACCAGGGCCTGGCGCCGCGCCAGCTTCTCTCTCAGGACTGTTGCTGCGTTCTCACGCATGGGCTGGTTCCCCTTCTGTCCGTTTCGGGTGCTGCAGCGGCTTCGGTTGGAGCGCCTGGGCACCGCTGACCCTATGCTAGCCCAGTCTCGGAGCCGTGAGCCGGAGGGAGCACAACCCGGAGGTGGTGGATGGCGCCACGTCGGGAATGCGGATGCGCACCCGCGCCGCTGACGCCCGGGCCGGCGCGTGGCGCGGCAGCCGTACTATGATGGGCACGAGGCCCGGCCCGGGTCACAGCGCAGGGCTTACGTAGGGATCGCAGGCGGACGTGGCGGAATTGGCAGACGCGCTGGCCTTAGGAGCCAGTGGCCGCGAGGCTGTGTGGGTTCGAGTCCCACCGTCCGCACCAGCCCGCGTTCCTCACCACGACCGCAACGAGGCGCGAGGAACGGGCCGCAGCAGATTGCTGCTGAAACATCCGTGCTAGGCCAGGGTCAGCGACAGCTTGGTGACGGATGCGGGCTTGAGCTGGCAGAGGAACGAGCTCGGGTTGCCCTCCCCAAAGCTGAGCCGGCTGCTCTCGGTCTTCACCGCCTCGGGTTCCGTGAAGCTGTTGTGGGCGTGGATGTCCGGAGCGCTGAGCGTGATCGTGGAGCCGCCGGAGATCCGGGCGCCGCGCACGACGATTTCGGCGAGGCGCTCCTCGGTCACGTGCGGGTTGACGAGCGTGAGCACCAGCGCCTTCCCCTCGAGCGAGGCCGAGCCGGCCAGGCCCCACAGCGACTTGCGGTCCGAGTAGCCGATGCGCGGCGCCGCCACCTGCGTCCGGACCGCCGTGGCCGCCTGGTGGCCGGCATACATCTCGAAGACGTGATAGTTCGGCGTGAGCACGAACTGGTCCCCGCGCGCCAGGAAGAGCGACTGGAGACAGTTGATCAACTGTGCGATGTTGGCCATGGCCAGCTTGTCGGCGTGGCGATTGAAGGTATCCAGCGTCAGAGCGGCGACCAGTGCGTCGCGCATCGTCGAGACCTGGCCGAACAGGTGCGTCGGATCGATCTCGGTGCCAGCCGGATGCCAGGCGCCCCATTCATCGACGATGAGCTTGACTCGTCGCTCGGTGTCGATCTCGCCCATGGCCGCCCAGTGATCGGTGATGAGCGATTCCATGCGGTCGGCCTTGTTGAGCAGCTCGTACCAGTCGTCGACGGAGAAATCCAGCGCCCCCTTGCCCGTGGTGCCGCAGTAGTAGTGCAAGGCCCAGCCGTAAACGTTGCGGAGCTGGCCCTTCCCCTTTTCGGTTAGTTTGCGGAAGAAGCCGCGGGTCCAATCCATGCTGGCGCCGTTTGGGCCGGAGGCGATGTAGGCTAGAGCCACGCCGAAGCGCGGCGCCCAGCTTGTCCACCGCCGGAACTCGGTGGCATACTCTTCCGGCGTCATCTCGCCGCCGCAACCCCAGGATTCGTTGCCGACGCCCCAGAAACGCACCTTCAACGGCTCGCGCTCGCCATCCGCCGCCCGCTGCTCAGCCAGGGTGGTGGCGCCCGCGGGAGCGTTGCAGTACTCCACCCAGCGTGAGAACTCCAGCGCGGGCAGACTGCGCACGTTGGCGGCGAAATACGGCTGGGCGCCCGTGAGCTTCGAGAAGCGCGCGAACTCGATGGTGCCGAACTCGTTGGGATCATAACAGGCGGGACCGTCGCGCCGCGCCGTCTTGGACCACTCCCGCGCGTCCAGCCAGAAGTTGGTCCGCTTGGGCCGCTTCTCCCGCGGGCCGATGCCGTCTCTCCAATCGTACTGGTCAGCGAAACAGCCGCCCGGCCAGCGGATCACGCCCGGCTTGATCCTGGCGAGCGCATCCACCAACTGCTTGCGCAGGCCGCCGAGGTTGGGGATCTTGGACCTCTCTCCGACCCAGATGCCGTCGTAGACCACGCCGCCCAGATGCTCGACAAAGTGGCCGTAGATCTCCGGCGCAATCGTGCCGATCGGTTCGTCTAGCAGAACCTCGACGCGCGATTCCGTGGTCTGGGCCGACAGGCTCGAGATCACGATATCGGGTGCGGCCAGCCAGGCCGCGCCGGTGGCGGCCGTCTTTAGGAAATGCCTTCTGCTGCGCATGGGGTTTACTCCTCGTGAGGTTTCCGGACGCCCGAGATCGTCCACAGCGCCGGAGGTGAAAGCGCTTTCACCCTGCTATGCTATGAACCGCCGCCCACCTGAGTCAAGCGGGGGGTTGCGGGATCCCCGCCGCGGTCCGGAAGCTGAGCGCTACCATCGCCGCGCGGCTCGCAGCCCAGATGTTTGACCAGCAATCTGCTGCGGCGCGCGATAGCAGCCTGTGGCAGGCTTGGGTAGTCACAAGAACCGGGTACAGACAGCCACTTTTCGCCTGCGCCACTCCCTGGCCTTCGATGACCTCGGAGGGCGAAAAGTGGTGTCTGACCCCGGTTCTTGTGAGGGTGCCAGTCCCGTCAAAGCAGCGCGTGGCGGCGATAGAACCAGGACTTGACGGCCTGTACCAGCAAGAGGTAGGTGACAGCCAGGATAGCAATCGTACCCAACAATGAAAGGGGGAGCGGAGTAAACCGCAGCAGACTGCCCAAGGGCGTGTACGGCAGCACAGCAGCGACAGCGACAACGGCTGATACGGCGATCACTAGCGGCCGGCTGGGACGGCTCTTAAGCGGATTCCCTGCCGTCCGTATCACGAACACGACCAGCGTCTGGGTTGCCAGGGATTCCACAAACCATCCGGTGTGGAATAGCGGCGCGTTCGTGGAAGCGTGGAACATCCAGAGGAGCACCCCGAAAGTGAGGAAGTCGTAGATTGAGCTGATCGGGCCGATGATCGTCATGAACTGGCGAATGAACCCAATCTGCCAGCGCTTCGGCCTGCGCAGCAGGGCCGGATCGACGTTATCGGTCGGGACGCTGATCTGCGAAAGGTCATACAGGAAGTTGTTCAGCAGTATTTGAGTCGGCAGCATGGGCAGGAACGGCAGGAAGAGCGATGCCGCGGCCATGCTGAACATATTGCCGAAGTTCGAACTCGTACCCATGACGATGTACTTCATGACGTTGGCGAAGCAGCGCCGCCCCTCGATGATGCCGTCGTTCAAGACCGCAAGATCCTTCTCCAGCAGGATGATTTTCGCGGCGTCCTTCGCTACTTCCACGCCATTCACGACGGAAATGCCAACATCGGCGGTGTGCAGCGACGGAGCATCGTTGATGCCGTCGCCCATATACCCGACCACGCGCCCGCGCGCCTTCAGAGCGAGGATGACCCGGTTCTTCTGTTCGGGAGACACGCGGGCGAAAATGGCGCCGTTCTCCGCCTGATAGGCCAGAGCGGCGTCGTCCATCGCGTCGACCTGATTGCCCGTGACAATGCGGTCTGCCGGCAGTCCAACATCACGCGCCACCTTCTGGGTCACATACTGGTTGTCCCCGGTCATGATCACTACGGAGACGTTGTTCTGTTTCAGCGCCTCGAGGACCGCGGGAATCCCCTGCTTGGGCGGGTCAAGGAATGCCGCGAACCCGGCCAGCGTCATGTCGTGCTCGGCCGCCACCGTGTAGACGTCCTGCTTGTCCACTTTCAGCACCGCGACCCCGAGCGTGCGGTACCCGTCGGCGCTCAGCTTCTGGAAGGTCTCCGCGGCCTGAGCCCGCCGGCCTTCGTCAAACGGCTGGGGCGCCCCGTCGATAGTCACGGTCTGGCAGACGGCGAAGACGCTCTCCGCCTCGCCCTTGGTAACGAGGAAATGCTCCTCGCCATGCTGCACCACCACCGACAGGCGCTTGCGGTTGAAGTCGAAGGGGATCTCGTCCACCTTCGTCCACTCCGCAATGGCAGGGTGCTCGTGCTTCAGGACCGCCGCGTCCAGAGGGCTTTTGATGCCCGCTTCAAAGAAACTGTTCAGATAGACGAGCCGCAAAACGTTTTCGTCGGCCTTGCCTTGGACATCCACATGCCGGTCGAGCACGATCTCGTCTTCGGTCAGCGTGCCGGTCTTGTCGCTGCAGAGGATCTCCACGCTGCCGAAGTCCTCGATGGCCGCAAGTTGCTTGACCAGGACCTTCTTCCTGGTCATCCGCCTGGCGCCTTGAGCCAAGGTGACCGTGATGATCATGGGCATCATCTCCGGCGTCATCCCTACGGCCAGCGCGACCGAGAAGAGAAACGACTCCAGCAGCGGGCGGTGGAGAACGATGTTTACGAGCAAAACGAACAGCACCAGCAGCATGATCACCCGCGTGATCATCAGCCCGAAGTGCCGTATGCCACGGCCGAACTCGGTCTCCGGCGGCCGCGCAGCCAGCCGCTGAGCGATCGCGCCGAGGGCGGTGTCTTTGCCAGTGCGGACGATGACGGCGGTGCCAATCCCGGTCTGCACAGCGGTGCCCAAAAAGACGCTGTTAGCCGCGTCGGCAACGCCGTGTTTCCCCGCCGGAAGATCGGCGGCTGCCTTCTCGACGGGCAAAGACTCGCCGGTGAGCGCCGACTCGCGCACGTGCAGATCTTTTACATCCAGTAGACGGGCGTCCGCCGGCACAAGATCTCCCGCGTTGAGCCGGATGATATCCCCTGGGACCAGTTCCGCGACCGGCAGCTCCTGTTCCCGCCCGTCGCGCACCACGGCAGCGGTTGTGGCAACCTGCTTCCGAATCTCCTCCACCGCGTGCCGCGCCTGGAACTCCATGAAGAAGTTCAGCAGCACGCTGAGCAGGACGATCGCGATGATGATCAGTCCGCCGACCGGGTCGCCCAGCACGATAGATACGGCGCTGGCCGCAAGGAGGATGATGACGAGGGGATTGGCGAAGAGGCGCAGGAAACTGACCAGCGCAGCGAAGCGCGATTCCCGCACCAGGCTGTTGGGGCCATGGAGACGCAATCGTCGTTTCGCTTCGTCGGAGGTCAGCCCGGCCGGAGTTGCCTGCAGCAGTCCCAGCAGGTCCCGCAGCGGCGTGTCCCAAGGAGTGTCTAAAGGCGTTGCTCGTGCTGCCATGTGCATCCGGCCGTCATTGCCAGAGTATCGCTTGACGCGCCCTCCGGGCTCGCTGGGGGGAGGTTGCAGCCGCAAGACCAGCCCGACCTTCTCGCAC
>JBEKLW010000060.1:0-9096 GCA_050008815.1 Bryobacteraceae bacterium | reverse complement strand
GCCGCGCACCCGGCGAGCTGCAACCCGCGCTCTCTCGGCTTGCAGGCCCGTTTTTCGATCTGCGACACTCAGACTTCATGCGGTTTTGCGGGTTTCTATCCCCGTGGCTGGCGCTGGTGGCGGCGGCGTGCGCGGCCCCACAGGCGCCCCAGGGAGTGGTGCGGCCGCTGCCGGCGAGCGAGGTGCTCAGCTACAGAGCCGAGTGGCGGCTGATCTACGCCGGCAGCGCGCGGTTGACTTGGTCGCCGGCCGAGGCCGGCGGGAGGGCCGGCTGGGCCGCCCGGCTGCACCTGGAGTCGGCCGGCTTGGTCTCCCGACTTTACCGGGTGAACAATGACTACTCCTCGCTGGCCGATTCTCAGCTCTGCCTGATCAGCTCGCTGCTTCGAGCCAGCGAAGGCAGCCGCCGGCGTGAGACCAGCGTCGTCTTCGACGGCGCGCGCCACAAAGCCAGCCTCACCGCGCGCGACCTGGTAACGAACGCCATCTCGACGCAGGAGATCGACATCCGCCCCTGTGAGCACGACGTCATCGGGGCGCTCTACCGCCTCCGCGCGATGGGCCTGGAGCCGGGCCAGTCCATCGAGATGCCGGTCAGCGATGGCAAGCGCGCCGTCATGGTCCGAGTCGAGGCCCAGGAGCGGGAGACGATCCGGACGGATGCAGGCGCCTACCAGACCATCCGCTACGAGGCGTTCCTGTTCAACAACGTCCTCTACCGACGCCGCGGGCGGCTACTGTTCTGGCTCACCGACGACTCCCGCCGCCTGCCCGTTCAGGTCCGCATTCGTCTACCGTTCTACATTGGCACCGTCACGTTACAGCTCCAGAAGGATCGACCCCGCCACTGAGCTGGAAGGCTCGCCCCGGCCGTCTGAACGGCGTTCGGAGAGCCGTCCTCGGCCACTCCCTCGGGGGCGTGGTTCAGTCTATGACTTGTTGATTCTATGGCGCTTAACTAAGAAGGCGCGCCGGCGAGTGAATCTGATAGCGCGTTCCCAAACACTCTGTCCATCCCGACCATAACAAGCTGGCTTTAGAGTCGGGGTGGGTGTACACTCAGTGGGGGATATAAGTGACCCAAACGCAGGTAATTCATCCTCGCATTTGGAGTAGGTCCGTGCGGGGGTGGATCGCTCCCTCAGTGGTTGCCGGCGTGGTACTCGCTTTTGCCCTGTACCTGGGACACACGCTGGCATCGCACGATGCTTCCCACATCCTGAACGCGACGCAGATGATGGTGGCCGACGCGGCGCGCGATGTCACCGAGGAGCTGGACTCAAGGATCCTGGGTCTGGTCCGGATCGCGAGCCGCTGGGAGGTGCGCGGGCAGCGCGCGCCGGAGGAGTGGGCACTGGACGCCCATCTCCAGGTAGCGCACCTGCGGGGCTACTATGCGTTAGGCTGGCTGGACCCATCCGGGCGTGTCCGCTCGGCGGTGGGACCGGACGGCGCTGCGCCCGTCATCGACGCCGCGGCGCTGGCGCCGGCGATCGCGCTGGCACAGTCCAGCCGCCAGGCCGCGCTCAGCCCCTGGTTCGGGTTGCCGGACCGGACGGCAGCGGTGGCGGCTGTGGTCCCCCTCTTCTCCGGCGGTTCCTACGCTGGGTGCACTGTAGGTGTGTTCCGCCTGTCGGTGGTGCTCGACGCCGCAGCTACTGGCCTGGGAGACTACTCAGTCGAGCTACTGGCGGGGACCGAACGGGTGGGCCGCTACACTGGCTCGAACCGAGCGGGTGAGGTATGGGCGAGCACCGCTCCCGTCCGGCTGTACAACGCATCCTGGACGGTCCGCGGATGGCCTGGGGAGCGGACGCTCGCGGTCCAGCAACGCGAGCTGCCGCTGGTGTTGGTCATCGTGGGCCTGCTGCTGGCGGCGCTCAGCGCAGTGGCAGTGCGGCTTGGGCAAACCGCCGCCCGGCGGGCGCGTCAGGCCGAGGCGGCCAACCGCGAGCTGGGGCGCGAGATCGCGGAGCGTGAGCTGGCCCAGGAAGCCTTGGCACGTGCCCGGGACGAGCTGGAGTTGCGCATCGCGGAGCGCACGGCCGAGCTGGCC
This sequence comes from Bryobacteraceae bacterium, assembly GCA_050008815.1. GTDB lineage: Bacteria > Acidobacteriota > Terriglobia > Bryobacterales > Bryobacteraceae > JBEKLJ01. Next base: position 7,040 of record JBEKLW010000060.1, on the reverse strand, counting down.
GCGGCAAACGCCGAGCTGAGGGCGCAGATGGCGGAGCGCCAGCGGTTCCAGGAACAACTCATACAGTCCCAGAAGATGGAGGCGGTGGGCCGGCTGGCCGGCGGGCTGGCGCACGATCTGAACAATGTGCTCACCGTCATCGCCGCCTACGCGGAACAGGTCCACCAGGACCCCGGGGTTACGAGTGCGGTGCGGGAGCACGCAGCCGAGATCCTGGCCTCGATCGAGCGCGCCGGCGCGCTCACCACTCGCCTGCTCGCCGTCGGCCGGCGTCAGAAGCTTCAGCCGCAGCGCGTCGATCTCAGCGCGCTTGTGCTCGGCACGGAGGACCTGCTGCGCCAGTTGATAGGCGCGGGCATTGATTTGAAGATCAGCGCCGACGGTGGGCCGGAGACGATCCTGGCCGACCCGCGCCAGATCGAGCAGGTGATCCTGAACCTGGTGATCAACGCGCGCGATGCGATGCCGCGCGGCGGCCGCCTGACCCTCCAGACCGGGCACGCCGAGATTAACGGCCATGGGGCCGGTGAGCTGGCGCCCGGCCGTTATGCCCAGCTCATCGTCAGCGACACCGGCACGGGCATGACGCCCGAGGTTCGGAGCCACCTCTTCGAGCCTTTCTTCACCACCAAGGAGCCGGGCAAGGGTACCGGCCTGGGGCTCTCGACCGCCTACGGCATCGTCAAACAGAGCGGGGGAGCCATCCTGGTAGAAACCGAGCCGGGCCGGGGCTCGAGATTCGCGGTTTGCTTGCCTATGGCGGGCAGTAGCGCTGAGAAGCCGGCCATCCCACACGGGCCTAATGGCCCCCCGAGGGACGTAGCTGTTCAGATCCCCGTCAGCTCGAAGTCGTAAGCGCCCGAACCGGCGATGAGAATCACCTCGCCCTTGTTGTCCATTGCCGCCGACAGACCCGCGACGCCTGGCTGGTACACACTGTTCTTCCAGACCACCTGGCCCGACTCCTGTATGACGACATCGTTGAGACCCAGCTTCGGGATCACGATCTGGGCGGTGCTGCCGACGGGGACCGTGACCTGAAGCCGCAGGCCGCTCCCGGCGCGCTGCCACGAGGCGGCCAGGGTCCCGCGCAGCGTCTCGATCGAACCAGACGCCCATGCCAGGTCCCGGACCACGCGCGGCTGGATGCGCACGCGCTCGAAGCCGGGCGCCTGCGGGTCGGGATTGATGCCGGCTAGCGCATTGTAGAACCACGCGCCCACGCTGCCGAACATGGGGTGGTTGTGCGAGTTCATCGACGGCCCAGTCTTGTTCTGCCACAGCTCCCAGAGGGTCGTGGCGCCGTTCTCGATCATGTAGCCCCAGCTTGGGTAGGTGGTCTCGGTGGCCAGTTCGTAGGCCAGGTCCGGCTGGCTCTCGGTGAGCAGTTCCATGATGTACTTGGTCCCGAGGATGCCGGTCGAGAGATGGGTGTGCAGTTCGACCGCATTCTGGTGGCCGCCGTCGCGGAAGCGGAATAGGTGGTCTCCGGCCTTCTCGAGGTGCAGACGCAACGGCCCGACGATGTCCTCGCGCAGCCGGCTTATCACGGCCCCGCGGCGGCTCTTGGGCACGATGCCCAGATAGAGCGGCAGGATCTGCGAAGTCTGTGAACCGTTGCCGTAGAGGCCGGTCTCCGGGTTCCAGAACTTCTTGTCGAACGCCTGGGCGATCTCGGCGGCGAGCCGGGCGTAAGCCTCGGCGTCTTCCTGCTTGCCGAGGATGGCCGCGATTTGCGAGGTGATCCGCGCGGAGTAGTAGTAATACGCGGTCGAGACCAGGGCGCCGGGCGTCCTGACAATCGGCACCCAGTCGCCGTAGTAGCTGTAGCTCAGGATGCCATCCTCGGCGCGCGTCCGCTGGAAATCCGTCCAGGCCTTGACGCCCGGGTAATGCTGCTCGAGGATGCGCCGGTCGCCGTAGTACACGTACATGTACCAGGTGATCAGCGGGTAGGCGGCGCCCCAGGCCGGATCGGCCGGCCGGTTGCCCCATTGTCCGCCCGGAGCCGTGTCGGCCACGGTGCCGTCCTCGCCCTGAATATCCCGGATGTCGCGCAGGAAGTTGGTGTAGAACGCCGCCATGTCGAAGTTCAGCATCGCCGGCTCGGCGTAGAGGTGGGCGTCGGCCATCCAGCCCAGCCGCTCGTCGCGCTGGTTGCAGTCGGTGGGGATGCTGAACAGATTGCTCGTGATGCCCCAGACGATGTTGCTCTGGAGCTGGTTGAGGAGCGCCTTGGAGCTCGCAAAACCGCCCACCGGCTGGACGTCCGTGTGGACCACGCGGCCGCGGATGGTGTCGGGTCTCGGAGCGCCCGGCAAGCCGCTGAGCTCGACGTAGCGGAAACCATGGTAGGCGAAGCGCGGCTCCCAGACCTCTTCGCCGCCGTCTCCGCGCAGGATGTAAACGTCGGTGGCCCTGGCCGCGCGCAGGTTCTCCGTGTTCAACGTCCCATGCTCGTAGAGCAGCTCGGCGTGGCGCATGGTCACGCGGGCGCCGCGCGGCCCGCGCACGCGCAGCTCGACCCAGCCGGAGAAGTTCTGGCCCATGTCATACACGTAGACGCCCGGCTTGGGGCTGGTCATCTTCAGCGGCACGATGGTATCCACCACGCGGATCGGCGGCATCATCTGCGCCGAGAGCACGCCCTGCGGGCCGTTCACCACCGTGGCCGGCTTCCAGGCGCTGTCATCGAAGCCGGCGCGGTCCCAGCCGGGCGTCTCCAGGCGGGCGTCGTAGGTCTCGCCGTTGTAGACGTCGTCGGAGACGATCGGGCCCTGCGCCGCCTTCCAGGAGCCATCGGTGACGACCGCGACCCGCTGCCCGCCCTCGAGCTCGATCGTGAGCTGAAGCAGCGCCTCGCGGTTCCGGTAGCGGCCTTGCCCGAGGCTGATCCCAACGGCGTTGTTGCCCTCCTGGAGCAGCGCAGTCACGTCGTAGGCGGAGTAGAGCACGCGCTTGGCGTAGGTGGTCCAGCCGGGGTCGAGCACGCGATGGCCGGCTTTACGGCCGTTGATCCGCAGCTCGTAGTAGCCCAGGCCGGAGATGAACGCCCGCGCGCGAACGGGCCGCCGCGCCAGCGTGAACTCCTTGCGGAGCTGGTTGCCGCCGCCGATGAACCGGCCCTTCCACTCTGCCCGCGCGAGCAGGCCGGTGTCGAACCGGGCCGCCGCGCTGTATGGGCTGGGCCGGCCGTTCAAGTCCCAGTAGCGGACTTTCCAGTAGTAGGTGCGGTCGCTTGCGAGCGGCTGGCCAGCGTAGACCACGTGCGTGGATTCGGTCGCGGTCACCTGCCCGCTGTCCCAGGCCACGCCGCCGCCGAACTCGGGCAAGGTGGAGACGATCACCTGGTATGCGCTCTGCCCCTGACCGCGCTCGGCGTGATTCAGAACCCAGGAAAGCCGCGGGTGGGCGACGTCGATGCCAACCGGATCCCGCAAGTACTCGCACTTCAAACTGGTGGGCGCCAGCGGACCGCTGGACTGGGCTGCAAGCGGGGCGGCAACGAGGATGGCAATGATGGGTAGTCGCATGGCAACGTTCTCTTCCGGGTGCCAATTCTAGCAGCCGCGGGGGTTGCCGTGAGGAATGCGGGCTAGCGGCCGAGCAGCGCGATCAGGTTCCAGACCACTAGCCAGGCGAAGAACATGTTCACGCACCGGAGCACGCGGAAGCGTCCGGAGAACGCGCAGTACAGGCCCCCGGCACATGCCAGGACCTTGAGCACTATCAGGCCGGCCACGGGAGAGCCTGCCGTCACCAGCACCAGTTGCACCAGCGGATTGGCCTCGCGCACGCCGCTGCCCAGGAACGCCAGCGTCGTGAGCACATCCAGCAACTGAAGGTAGGCGAACTGCGCGAGCATCCAGGCCGGCCGGGTGGCCACGCCTTGCGGGAACAGAATCGACAGCCGCTCGGAGCCGGGCGCGGGAACGACCCCGCCTTGTGGGCCGCCGCTGCGTATGCTAGTCCCCATTTCTCACCAACAACCTGCTGCGGCGCGCGACGGCAGCCCCTGGCACGGGTGAGCGGTCACAAAAACCGGGGACAGACACCACTTTTCGCTTTCCAAGGTCGTCGAAGGTGGGGGAGTTGCACACGCGAAAAATGGCTGTCTGTCCCCGGTTTTTGTGCGGGCGCGCGACAGGCGCGCCTCGGGGCGCCGCTCGATGCTCCCGGCGTCTCTCATCGCGCCTCGCCACGTTCGTGGTGAGAAAATCGGGCTAGTCTCGGCGCCACAGCGCGAATCTCCACGGGGATCTATGCTAGCGGCGCGCCGGAAGGAGGTGAATAGACCGACCGTAAGAGTACACCCGATTTCGGTACCGGTACGCTGCTGGCGGGACGAGGCCGCATTTGTGGCGCGGGCTTTGCCGTCCTCTGGCATCCGCAAACGGACAGCCTGCCGCCTCGACACTCGTGTCGAGGGCTCCGCGCGCGGCAGCAAGCTGCTGACCGCCAACCGGTCAGGCCAGATCGAAGCTCTGGCCGCGCGTCGGAACGACGGCGTCCAGGCCGAATCGATCCTTGATGGCGACAACCAGCGCGGAGCTTTGCACCGGCTCGCCGTGGACGATGAAGACCCGCTTGAGACCCGCGGCGAAGGGCTTCATCCACTCCAGCAGCCCGCGCTGATCGGCATGACCGCTTAGCTCGTTGAGGACCTGGACCTCGGCCCGCACCGCCATCGGCTCGCCAAAGATGGCCACCTCGGGCAGCTTGTCGACCAGCTTGCGGCCGAGCGTGTTCTGGGCCTGGAAGCCGGTGATGAGGATGGTGTTGCGCGGGTCCCCGATGTTGTTCCGCAGGTGGTGCAAGATGCGGCCAGCCTCGCACATCCCCGAGGCGGAGATGATCACGCAGGGGCCGCGCAGATCGTTGAGCGCTTTCGACTCGGCCACGTCGCGGATGTACCGCAGCCGCCCGAAGCCGAACGGATCCTCGCCGCGCTCGAGGAACTGCCGCGTTTCCTCGTCGAACAGCTCGGGGTGCTGCCGGAACACCGCGGTCACCGCGATGGCCAGCGGGCTGTCGACGTAAATCGGGATTCTGGGGATGCGCCCCGCGTCGGCCAGCTCGTGCAGCATGAGCACGAGCTGCTGCGTGCGGCTGACGGCGAAGGCCGGCACGATAATCCTGCCGCCGCGCGCGCAGGTCCGGCTGACCACGGCGGCCAGCCTGTCGGCTACGATCCCCATGTCCTTGTGCAGCCGTCCGCCGTAAGTGCTCTCCAGGATGAGGTAGTCAACCTGGGGAAGCCGCTCCGGATCGCGGATGATGGGCAGCCCAGGGTGGCCGACGTCGCCGGAGAAAGCCAGGCGCACCTGCTTCCCATTGGCGCGCTCGGTCACAATGACCGCCGAAGAGCCCAGGATGTGGCCCGCGTCGTACGCCTCGTAGGAAACGCCGGGCGCGAGTTCCTGGGGCGTGTCGAGCGGCACGCGGTGGAAGAGCGGCAGCGTCGCTTCAGCGTCTTCCTGGCTGTAGAGCGGCGGGACCGCGCCGTCGCCCGCGTCGGGATTGAGCAGCCGCCGCCGCGCCAGCCGCTTGTTGACGAACTCGGCGTCCACCTGCTGGACGTGCGCCGAGTCAAGCAGCATCGGCGCGCACAGGTCGGCCGTCGCCGGCGTCGCATAGATCGGGCCTTTGAAGCCGTTCTTGACCAGCGTGGGCAGATTGCCGCTGTGGTCGATGTGCGCGTGGGTGAGAACCACGGCGTCGATGTTCGAAGGCCGGAAGGGGAAGTTGCTGTTGATCTCGTGGGCTTCCTTCCGCCGGCCTTGGTAAAGGCCGCAATCCAGAAGCAGCCGCGCGCCGTCCGCGCGGATCTCGTGCATCGAGCCGGTGACCGTACCCACGGCGCCCCAGAAGGTGACTCTCATAAGCCTCCAGTGTAGCCCGAGGCGCGTCCCGGCCCCGTTCCGGCTCATCCCGCATTGGAGAACTATTGGACCAGCATCCGCGCCCCGGTTGCGGTATCGTTGGTACGATCGGCGGGAGCGAGCGACGTTGTCGGGCACGGAAGCGGTTCAGGAAGGCGCGGTTGAAAGCACGCCCGCCGCGGCGCCCGCCTGGAGCCTGGACCTGCTGGCCTTCCGGCTGGAGTTCGTGGCGCGCGACTCCGTGTACTTCCCGCCCGGCAAAGCCGGCAACATCGTCCGCGGCGCTTTCGGCGCCATCTTCCGCCAGCTTGTCTGCGCGCCGCAGTGCCACGACGCGCGCACCTGCGAGCAGCGAGCCACTTGCGCCTACGCGCGCATCTTCGAGCCGGTGGCGTCCGCGGAAGGCCCCAGCGGCCTGCATGACTGGCCGCGCCCGTTCGTGTTTCGGGCCGCGCACCTGGACGGCGAGACCATCGAGCCGGGCAAGCCCTTCTTCTTCGACGTTCACCTGTTCGACTTGCGGGACCCGGCGATTGTCTACTTCGTCCTGGCCTTCGCCCAGGTGGCTACCGAGGGGCTGGGCCCGCGGCGCGGGCGCGCGGCGCTGGTGCGCGCCCGGCAACTGAATGAGCGCGGGCGTCCGGAGGCGCTCATTTACGACGGGCACAGCTTCGTCACCAGCGAGCTGCCCCCGCCGATCCATCTCGATCTTAGCCCGCCCGCGGAACAGGTCGCGAGGATCCGGCTCCGGTTCGTCACGCCGACCGAGCTCAAGCACGGGCAGCTCCTGGCTACTCGCCCCGAGTTCCCCATCCTGTTCGGCCGCATCCGCGATCGCCTCAGCACGCTGCGCGCGCTGTACGGGGCGGGCGCGCTGGAGCTCGACTTCCGGGCAGTGGGCGAGCGCGCCGCCCAGGTGAAGATGACCCGCTGTGAGCTGCGCTTCAGCGAGGCCGAGCGGCGCTCGGCCAAAACGGGCGAACGCCACCCGCTGGGCGGCTTCGTCGGCGAGGTCGAGTACGAAGGACCCCTGACCGAGTTCATGCCGTACCTGTACGCCGCCAAATGGGTCGGCGTCGGCCGCCAAACGGTCTGGGGCAAGGGCGTGGTCGAGCTGGACATCCTCGGCTGACGGAGCTTCACGGCCCGCCTACCGCC
>JBEKLW010000006.1:0-17061 GCA_050008815.1 Bryobacteraceae bacterium | reverse complement strand
AGGAAGGCCGAACATGGTAGAGCAGGTCAAGAAACTACTGGATAAGAGACTTAAAAGCGTCCTGGAGTTGGAGCAGCCCATCGAGGCGGGACTCGGTAAGCCGCACGTACGTTTCAAAGGCGCGCTGGGCTTCGGGACGAGGCGCACCGGCGGGCGGCGCCTGCGTTTCGGCGGGGAATGTCGCTTGACAGAGCAGCAACAGCATCAGCGGGAGGCGGCCCAGCATGCGACACTCCTGGAGTTCCAATTCCGAGTCCCAATATCAGCGAACTCTGCCGGTAAGTCAAGGCCGGGCGCGGTCTGCCGCCTGACAAATCCCCGACAAATAGAATGCGAAACGCGCACGGGCGTCTCGCGGCAGAGTGACATTCCGCAAGCAGCCCGGGCGCATGCCCGGGTGATGATGAAAACACCTGCCGGTGCGCGCGGCTCAGTTTCAGGCTGCGCCCTCTGACTGAACGGTGACCGAAAGGGACTGCGAAAGAAACCCGAGAAAAGCATCCGGAGCGTGGGCTGAAGCCCACGCGGCACGCTATCCGTTTGCGGATGCCAAAAGACGGCAAAGCGCGCGCCACAGGACCGCTCCGGTGCTAACTGAAGAGTATTGCTGCTACCCCGGATGTTTCACCGGCAGTCTGCTGCGGCGCGCGATAGCAGCCCATGGCACGGGTGGGCGGTCACAAAAACCGGGGACAGACAGCCATTTTTCGCGTGAGCAACTCCCTCACCCTCGACGACCTCGGAAAGCGAAGAGTGGTGTCTGTCCGGTTTTTGTGAGGGCGCCGGCCGCGAGCGCGCCTTGTGGCGTCGCTCGATGCTATTGCGGCCCTCTCATCGCGCCTAGCCACGGCGGTGATGAGAGAAGCGGGCTAACGATCTTCCTTCCCCGCTGCCGAGTCACCGCGCCGGCCAGATGTGACTGCGCCACATGTGGGCGAACAGACGGAAGGCCTTCGGGCGCCGCCGTCCCAGGAACATCCGCGCCAGCGCCACCGCCGCCCAGAGCAGGTAGACCACTGTCACCCACCAGTGGATGTGAACCGCGATGAATCCGATGATGCCCGGGCCCGGAGGGATCGGCGAGAAGGCGAACTGGATGCCCCACAGAGAGAACAGCGCCGCCGCCTCCCACCAGGCCAGCTCCATGTTGATCAGAAACACCATGCCGATCAGCGACTGGGCGATGGTCATCAACAGCTCGAGTTCCTGCCGCGCATCCAGCGGGATGTGCGAGACCTGGCCCCGGCTGATCGAGTAGACGATGGGCAGCATGGCCGCCAACAGGGTCCACTGGTTGATGTTGCTGGAGACCATGTTCATGAGCGCCATCGGAGCGCGATGCACTGTGCGCGCCCAGTAGAACGCCGAGACCTTCTCGGGGAACTCCGAGACCAGCGGCGCCACCCACTGGACGAAGATGAAGCTCGGCACTCCCAGAGTGGCCGCGATGGCCAGCAGGCTTCCCACGAACGGCCCGGCCGACAGGTAGATGAGCAGCCCTCCTCCGACGAATAAACCGGCGATCAGCGCGATCCGGATGCGGCGCGGGGCCTTGGCGATGGTCCGCGGCACCACCTCCAGCTCCTCGATGCCTTCGGCCTCTTCGGGCGGCACGCGCCTCAACACGGCCAGGTAGGCGAGGTAGATGGCGATCAGCACGCCGGCGTCGAAAAGGTTGAGCGAGCCCTTCCACCACACTATGGCGGCATAAATGAGCGGCACCATCAGGCCCACCACTTCGACGCAATGCTGGTCCTCGAGGCGGATCCGCCGGAGCGGCCGGCCGTGCCTGCGCCGGTGGACGAAGGCCGCGACGAAGTAGATCAGCGGCCAGCCCAGTCCGGTCAGCAGGCGCAATGAGCCCGTCAGGTTCGCCAGCAGCAGGTCCACGCGCTGCCTCCAGGCCAGCACGAACTCCACGGCGAACTCCGGCAGCGTTTGCAGCCAGGCCAGGATCGCCAGCGCGAAGCCCTGGGCAATGAAAAACTGCGCCGATTCGGCCGCCCAGGCGATGAGCATGGCGGCCAGCAGGATGGCCGGCGCGGCCCACAACGCGGTGCCCGGCGCGGCCTGCTCGAGCGGGGGCGCGGCGGCTATCAGCAGCAGCGCGCACACCGCCGGCGTGACGCGCTTCAGGCGCGCGGGTTGCGCGGGGTCGGGCAGCGGAGGCGGAAGGGATCCGTCAGCGGAAGGCGACCTCATGGTCCTTCCTGATGATGGTGTGCTTCTGGAATTCGGGCCGCTCCTCGGGGAAATCGTTCCGGTAGTGCGCCCCGCGGCTTTCCTGGCGCGCCAGCGCGCAGCGCGCGATCAGCCAGACCACGGTATGTATGCTGCGCAGCTCGAACAGCGCGCGGTTTGGCGCCGGCGTGGCTTGCTCCGGAACCCGAGCCAGCTCCTCCAAGACCTCTTCCAGCTCACGGCCCAAGCGGACGATGCCGCACTTCTCCCAGGCCAGCTCCCTCAGCCGCTCCGCCGAGAGGCCGGGGAACCGCGGCTCGGGGCAGCGGGAGGAAGTAGCCAGCGGCGCGCCGGCCAGCTCGCGCATGGCTCGGCCCGCGCGCGCGCCGAAGACCACGCCCTCCAGCAACGAGTTGCTTGCCAGCCGGTTGGCGCCGTGGACGCCGGTCGAGGCCACCTCGCCCGCCGCGAACAGCCGCGGCAGGCTGGCGCGGCCCTCCAGGTCGGTGCGGATCCCGCCCATGGCATAGTGCGCGGCCGGGCGCACCGGCACGGGGTCGGAGGCAAGATCCAGGCCGTAGCGCAGGCAGGTTTCACAGATTCGCGGGAAGCGGGCCTCCAGGAACTCGCGCCCCAGGTGGCGGACGTCCAGGTAGACCCGATCCTCGCCGCGCCGCCGCATCTCGGTTAGGATCGCGCGGGAGACGATGTCCCGGGGCGCCAGTTCCGCGAGCTCATCGTAGCGCGGCATGAACCGCTCTCCGGCGGCGTTCAGCAGATAGGCCCCCTCGCCCCGCAGCGCCTCCGAGAGCAGGAACGCCGGAGCGCCCGGGGTGTACAAGGCGGTCGGATGGAACTGCACGAACTCGATGTCGGCGATCTCGGCGCCAGCGCGGAAGGCGGCGGCGACTCCGTCGCCCGTAGCGACCTCGGGGTTGGTGGTGTCGCGATAGACGCGCCCCAGGCCGCCCGTGGCCACCAGCACGGCCCGCGCGTACAGCGGCAGCCAGTGCCGCGCCGAGGCGTCACAAACCACGACGCCGGCGGCTTCTCCCTCGCCGGTCACTACCAGATCCGTGATGGCGGCGAAGCTCCGGAACTCGATGTTGGGCAGAGAGGAGGCCTTGTGGTAGAGGGTCCGCGCGATCTCCCGCCCGGTCGAATCGCCGTGCGCGTGGAGGATCCTGCGGCGGCTGTGCGCTCCTTCGCGCCCCAGCGCCAGCCTCGGCCCCTCGTGGTCGAACTCCGCGCCCCACTCGATCAGTTCCTCGATCGCCACCGGCGCCTGCTCGACCAGCGTGCGCACGGCCGCCGGGTCCGACAGCCCATCGCCGGCCGTGAGCGTGTCCTGCTCGTGCAGCGCGATCCGGTCGTCCTCGCCGAGCGCGGCCGCGATGCCGCCCTGCGCGTACTCCGAGGACGACTCGTGCAGGCTGTCCTTGGCCACCACCAGCACCGAGCCGGCCTGGCACAGCTCGATGGCCGCGCGCAAACCCGCCACGCCGGCGCCGACGACCAGAAAGTCCGGATCCACTGTCTCCAGTATCCAACATCCGGGCCGCCCGGCTGCGCGGTGCTCAGTTCGCGCGCGGCTCCGGGTGCGCTGCGCGTAGCGCGGAGCGAAGAGGCTCCGCTCCCTTCCGGTCGCGGCTCGGCTAGGGGGTGTACGCCGCTGATCGTGCCGTACGTTCGATCAGCGGGCGCATCCCGTAGCTGAGCCGCGCGCGACAGCAAGCGGAGCAGTTTGCGTGTCTGAAAGCGAAAAGCTCCGCTCCCTTGCGGTCGCGGCTCGGCTTGGGCGGTGTACGTAGTTGACCGAGCGGCACGCGAGAGTCGGCCAAGCTTCCGGTCGCGGATCGGTCAGTGGGCGCTAGAAGATGAAACTCAGGCTCCCGCGCACGCTGCGCGGCGTCTGAAGCAGGTAGGTGCGGCGCCCGCCGAAGTTCAGCGAAGAGTAACCCTCGGCCAAGAGGTTCCGCAGCTCGGCGCTCGCCTCGACCCGTCCCGGGAGCCCGCCGAAATAGGGAACCGGCTGGCGCACGCCGATGTTCAGCCCCATTTCCTCCCGCGCCCGCTGGGTGAGGTACAGGTGGGGGGCGTTCAGGGCCCGCAGGTTCGACCACTGGTAGCTGGCGATGAGCTGTGTTCCGGCGCGCGGCACGGTGCTGGAGACCCTGGCCGTGAGGGAGTGGCGGCGCCCGACGCGGAGGGCCTCTCGGAGATGGTCCGGGGTAGAGGTGTCGGCGGTTCCCTGCTCGACTCTCACCGCCGCGCCGCTGCCGTAGGCCAGCGTGGCCCCAGCATGGTCCCCAAGGTCCTGGGTCACGGACGCCAGGTAGCCGACGCTGTGGTACCGGCCGGCGTTGAAGGTCCAGCTATTCGTCAGCAAGTCCGGCAGCAGGTCCACGCCGGGCCGCACACCGACGGGGCCAACCATCGTCACCGCCAGGTTGGTGACGTTGTCCTGGTAAGCGGCCAGGCGATAGGTCCGCGAGCCGGCCTTCTTGTGGTAGCCGACCTCGACGCTCCGAGTCCGCTGCACGCGGGGCATGCCCGAGCGCAGCGACACCCGCGGGAACAGGGCCAGCGCGGCCAGATCCTGCTGGAACTCCAGGTCGCTTCCCGTCTCGGAGGAGAACGCCTCGGCCGGTGGCGTGCCCGAGGCGTAGCCCACCTCGATCGCCTCTCCGCGCCCGCGTTCGTAGGTCAGCCGCGCGTAGGGGCTGATGTAGTTCAACCGTTCGAGGAAGGTAAGCGAGTCGATCGAGGCCCCGTAGTCGATGCGCACACTGTCGGTCAACCGCTGGGAATCGAGCATCGTGGCCGAGAGCGTGCGCAGCATGGGAGCCGATGTCGCCATCCCGCCGAACAGGGAGGCTCCGACCCGTGCGGGCAGGAAAACCTGCCGCATGGTCAGCTTCAGCTCGGGGCTGCTCAAGCCTCCGGGCAGATCGCGGCGGAAGCTGGTGCGAATGGCCGCCGTCGGCACGCCGGCGTAAGAGGAGTATCCGAGATTACCGCTGACCTGGAGCTGATTCCTGCCCAGGAAGGAGGTGGCCAGGGCAAACGCTGTGCCGAGGTCCGGCTGGGAGCCGGAGACGCCGCCGGCCAGGTCGCCTCCCGACACCCGCACCACGCCGCGCGTATCCGAGAACACGGAAGCCGTGCGCCGCGACTGGGGAACGGGGTCGCCCAGCCTGGGCAAGAGCCGCAGAACCGGGCGCGTGGCGCTGGCGCTACGCAGCACCCAGCGCCATTCCTCGCTCATCAGCGATTTCTGGCCGGGGGCGACCCCCACCAGCTCGACGGAGCTGAACACGCTCGCCAGGCTCACGTTCAGCAGGCTCTGCATGCCGGGCTGGACGACGATGTTGCGCTTGAGCGCCGGCAGGAAGCTGGCCAGCGAGACGCGGACCGTGTAAACGTCCGGCGGAAGGGAATCGAAACTGAAGGCGCCGCTCTCGGAGGTCAACACGCGCTGGAGGAGACGGTCGAACTGGTTCGAGAGCAGGACGCTGGCGCCCATCTGCGGGATGCCCGCCGAGTCGCTCACCATCCCCACGATGCCGCCGGACAGCTTCTGGGGCGTGGCCGAGAAAGCGAGCGTCACAACGCCCAATGTGCCAGCCAGCACGCTTACCGCTCTTGGCAGCTTCCTGGCGCTCATGCGCGTGCGGGTCCTCGCCCGCTCATGCCCTCGCAGTTCAGTTTACCCTGAAGGCGGCACTCGGGGTCAGAACCTGGTTTCGGTTCCGGTCGGTCACCTTCATCCTGAGAGTATACTCCCCGGGCTCAAGCCTCGCCAGGGGGAGCAGCTTCTCCACCGTCACCTGCCGCGCCGAGGCCCCGGGCATCTCGTTCACATCCTCCCTAAAATTCAGGACCGCCTGGTCCGATCCGTTTCGGAGGATCTCGTACTGAATCTCGCCGTTGGGCCTCTGGGTCCTCTGATCCGGCTGGAAGTTATAGAGCTGGAAGTAGATACCCATCCTCTCGTCCCGCCGGAAAGCCTCCGTCACGCGCGGGCGCACCTTCGAGTCGCCGATGACGAACTGTCCGGTGCCGATGCTCCGCGTCGGGACTCTCTCGATCAGGTCCGCCAGCATGATGCTGCTGATGGACAGGGCGTCGTCCGGGAAGCGCGGCACGCGCAGCGCCACCTCGTAGTTGTTCATCGTGCCGGCGACGACGTCCTTGACGACCACGTTCAGCCGGTAGGTTCCTGGCGCCAGGTAGACCGAATGGCTGTAAACCGAGGATCTCCCGCTCTGGGCAGCCAGCATCTCGGTGGGGGCCTCGATGACAACCGGCTCCTCCCAAACGTTGACCACCCGGCGGGACATCGACGTGATCCGCGCGTACATGTTCACCGTCGCCCTGGAAACACCCTCCTTGTTCTGGAACTGGAGGTCCCGGTTGTCCAACTGGACCGTGACGTTGGTGGACACCGTGGACTCGGTCATGCGAATGAAGTCGATGCGGACCTTGATCGGCAGAAGGTTGTAGGTGATGCGGGTGTTGACGATGGCCTCCAGGTCTCTGAACTTGATCTGTGGCGGCCGGCTCAGATTGGCCCACTGTTCCAGGCGCTGGAACTGGTCCAAGCGGGACGGTAGCGGCGTGTTGCCGGTGCCCAGGCGCGTGCCGTCGGAGCGGCTGAACCGGTCATTCTTGCTGGTCAGGCCCATCTGCTCGTAGAGCGTGAGCCCGGCGTTGGGCATCAACATCAGGGCGTCCTTCTCCGAGGGGTCCATGGTCATGTGGTACTCCCCGGTCAGCGTCGGATCCACGAACTCGATGAGGACGTCAGTGCCGATGCCCTCCAGGTAGCGGTACCGCCAGACCTCGAACGGATAGGTGGAGGTTTGGCCGCCGCCCTCTTCGATCGGCCGCTCGTAGCTGCCGCCGGAGGGATGCGCTTCGACCTCATCGGCCGGCCCAAACATGATGTAGATGCGGCCGCGGTCGGTTTTCCAGCCCGGGATCCCGGAAGCGAAGTGGTCGTTGGCGTAAGCGATGCGCCGGTAGTGCTCCTCGCGGAACTCGTTCTCGGCCGTGTCGGGGGTCGGATCGCGGCGCAGCCAGAACTGCTCGACAAACTGCTCCCGTTCTTCGTCGGTCGAGAAGCGCCTGAAGGCCTGCCTCTCCTCATCGGTAATGATGTAGAGGACGTCCTCGTTGAGCCATTTCTTGTAAGGGGAGGCAAGCTCCCGGCGGAGCCTCTCCTCGCGCTTCCTGCGCTCCCGCTCACTGAGAGGCTTGGCGGTGGTCTCGCGCTGAGCCGAGGCAGTCGGGGTGGCCGCCGTTGGCTCGGCCGCCGGAGCGCTCTCCAGCAAGAGCGCGATGCCGCAGACCCAACAACAGGCCCAGAACTTCCGCAGGTTCATATACCTCTCCGCTCGGGGGGAACGCTCGACGCCAATCCTCGATTGTAGTCCCCCTCGGAGGGACCGTCAACCGGCGCAGGCGTCAATGGAGTTCCTTCTCCTGAGCAATTTGGGGCCCAAACCCGCCGCGCCGACCCTTCTACGCGCACCATCCGGGCATGTCTTCGTGAAGGGGACGCGGGATGGCTCCGGCAGGTTACGAGGAAGCGCTGCTCATTCGTACCGCAGCGCCTCGGCCGGGGCGATGCGGGAGGCGCTCCGGGCCGGGTAGAGCGTGGCCAGGAAGCTGATGGCCAGCGCCATGGCGGCGATCCAGAGGCTGTCGATCCAGCGCGGGGCGAAGGGCACGTAGCTGAGGGCGTAGACCTGCTCGTCCAGGCGGAGCCAGCGGTAGTGGTCGGCGAAGTAGCTGAGCAGATGGCCGGCGATGAGCCCGATCCCGGTGCCTACGGTCCCGATCAGCACGCCCTGGAAGAGGAAGATCCGCCGCACCTGGGACTGCTTCGCCCCCATCGAGACCAGGATGGCAATGTCGCGGTACTTCTCCATGACCATCATGACTAGCGTGATCAGAATGTTCAGCGCCGCCACCAGCACGATCAGCCCGATGGTGACGAACGTCACCGCGCGCTCCATGTTGAGCGCGTTCAGGATGTGCCGGTTCTGCTCCATCCAGGTGGCGGCGGCGAGCTTCGGGCCGGCGATGCGGTCGGCCGCCCGGGCCGCCTCGGGCGCCCGGTAGATGTCGTCGAGCCTCAGCTCGAGGGTGTTGACGACGTCTCGGAGCGAGAGCAGCCGCTGAGCGGCGTCAAGCGAGACGAAAGCCCAGGCGGAGTCGATCTCGTAGAAGCCCGTCTCGAACTCGCCGACGACCCGGAAGCGCTGGCTGCCGGGCCGAACGCCGAACGGCGTCAACTCGCCCTGGGGGCTCATCGCCGTGACGGTCCCCCCTACCCGGGCGCCGAGGCTGCGCGCCAGCGTCGTGCCGAGCACGATGCCGGGCAGCCCCTGGCCCGGCGCCGCCAGCCCGGAGAGCGAGCCCGCCTTGAGGTGGCGCAGCATGTCGCTGGTGGCCAGCTCGGCCGTCGCCTGGATGCCCTTCAGCACGGCGCCGGAGGAGTTCGAGTCGGTGTACAGGTAGGCCTGGCTGTAAAGCGCGGGCGAGGCGGCCACGACGTGCGGCAGACGTCCCAGACGCGCGATCAGCTCGCGCCAGTTGGCGATTCCGGGGCCCGGCGCCTTCTCCATCACGTTGACGTGGGCGTAGGCGCCCAGCAGGCTGGTTTGCAGCGTGTTGCGGAAGCCGTTGTTGATAGCCAGCGCCACCACCAGCGCCATTACCCCCGCCGCTACGCCCACGATCGAGATGATGGTGATGAGGGAGATGACCGCCTGCTTGCGCTTGGCCTTCAGGTAGCGGCGCGCTATGAAGAACTCGAAACGCTCCCGCACGGCTTTAGCGCTGCGCCTCGGGAGCGCCCTCGGCCTTCCGCAGCTGATCGGCCAGCCCCAGCGGGCCCTCCGGCCGCAGCAGCGGGAACAGAATGACGTCCCGGATCGACTGGGAGTTGGTGAGCAGCATCGTCAGGCGGTCGATGCCGATGCCTTCGCCGGCGGTGGGCGGCATACCGTAGGCCAGCGCACGCAGGAAGTCCTCGTCCATCTGGTGCGCCTCCTCGTCGCCCTGGGCGCGCATCTGGAGCTGCCTGTCGAAGCGGCGGCGCTGCTCCAGGGGATCGTTTAGCTCGGTGTAGGCGTTGGCGATCTCCATGCCGCCGGCGTAAATCTCGAAGCGCTCGACGAACTCCGGCTCCTCGGGCTTGTTCTTCGACAGCGGCGAGGTCTCGACCGGAAAGTCGTAGATCAGCGTGGGCTGGATCAACTGGTCCTCGACGGCCCGCTCGAAGATGTCGGCGAGCTGCTCGCCGGCGCTGGGCTTGGTGGAGTGGCGGCCGAGCCACTCCGGGTCGCGCAGGTCCTCCGGCGTGGGGCGCTGGCCGCCGCGCCAGAACTCGGCGACGGCTTCGCGCATCGAGTAGCGGCGCAGATTGCCGAAGTCGAGCTTCACGCCGGCGTATTCGACCTCGGCCGAGCCGGTCGCGGCGACGGCGACCTGCCGGAGCAGCTCGGCGGAGAGGTCCATCAAACCGCGGTAGTCCGTGTAGGCCTGGTAGAACTCCAGCATCGTGAACTCGGGGTTGTGCTGGGTGGAGACGCCCTCGTTACGGAAGTTGCGGTTGATCTCGTAGACGCGCTCCAGGCCGCCCACCACCAGCCGCTTGAGGTACAGCTCGGGGGCGATGCGCAGGTAGAGGTCGATGTCCAGCGTGTTGTGGTGCGTCAGGAACGGGCGCGCCGCCGCGCCGCCGTAGAGGGGCTGCATAATCGGGGTCTCGACCTCGATGAAGCCCCGCGCCTCCAGCTCGCCTCGGAAGGCGGCGATGATCCGGGCGCGCGTCAGGAACACCTGGCGTACCTCGGGGTTGGCGATGAGATCCAGGTAGCGCTGGCGGTAGCGTATCTCGACGTCCTCCAGCCCGTGCCACTTCTCGGGCATCGTCAGCAGCGTCTTGGCCAGGAACTCGAGCCGCTCGGCGTGCACGGTCAGCTCGCCCGTCTTGGTGCGGAAGAGGTAACCCTCGACGCCGAGAATGTCCCCGATATCGAGAAGCTGATAGAGCTGGAAGTCGCGGTCGGGGAGGTCGCCCTTGCGGACATAAATCTGGAGCTGCTCGCCGTGGGCGAACAGGTGCGCGAAGCCGGCCTTGCCCATGCGGCGAATGGTGTGGATGCGGCCGCAGACGCGCACCGCGGGACGCGGCTCGAGCTCCGCGGCGGTCGCGGCGTCCCAGGCGGCGCGGACCTGGGGGATGGTGTGCGTGAAATCAAACCGGCGGCCGTAGGGTTGGTACCCCAGCGCTTCGATCTCGCGGATGCGCCCAAGCCGCTGTGCGAGCAACTCGTCTTCCAAACAGGACTCCTTCGCGCGGTGGTGCCAAGCTGCCAGGCGGTTCCCGGCGCAAGCGCCGACGGCCACCGGCGGGCGGCCATCGGCCTAGAAACGGATAGCCGCTAACTGACAGCTCCAATTATAATGGACTCCGTTGATCGCGCTCTCCATAGTAATCCCCGCCTATAACGAAGAGCGGCGGCTCCTATCGACTCTGCGCTCAGTGCTGACCTACTTGGGAACCGCCCCGTGGCCGTCCTGGGAGATTCTGGTCGTCGACGACGGCTCCCGGGATGGAACGGCCGCGGCTGCGGAGCAGTTCTGCGTCACGAATCCCGCCATCCGGTTGCTGGAGAACCCCGGCAACCGCGGCAAGGGCTACTCGGTCCGGCACGGGATGCTGGAGGCGCAGGGGGAGTGGATTCTCTTCACCGACGCGGACCTCTCGGCGCCGATCGAGGAGCTGGACCGGCTGGCCGAAGCGGCCCGCCGGGCAGGGGCGGCCGTGGCGATTGGGTCGCGGGCGCTCGATCGCTCGCTGATCGAGGTGCACCAGTCCTTCTTCCGCGAGACGGCCGGCCGCATCTTCAACCTGCTCATGCGGACCGCCCTGGGGCTGCCGTTCGCCGACACGCAGTGCGGCTTCAAGATCTTTCAGCGCGAGGCCGCCAGGGAGGTCTTCCGGCGGCAGCGCCTGGAGCGCTGGGGCTTCGATGCCGAGGTGCTGTTCATCGCGCGCAGGCGCGGCTACAAGACCATCGAAGTGCCGGTGCGCTGGAGCCACTCGGAGGGGACCAAGGTCAGCATGTTGCGCGACAGCGTGAACATGTTCCTGGATCTGCTGCGGATCCGCTGGAACCAGCTCCGCGGTCTGTACCACTGAAGAGCGGCTAGCCGCTACTCCACGCGGATGTTGTAGGCCTCGAGCGTCGAGCCGATTGCCTGGCGGAGGCGGGCGATGGCCTTGTTGGAGTCCATGCGCGCGGCCACCTCGCGGCGCCGCGAGTCGGCGTATTCGTTCTGCCGCGTCAGCACCAGGAAGTCGGTCGATTCGCCGGCCTGGTAGAGCCGCGTCTCGCTGTCCAGCTTCTCCTTGGCCGCGCGGACGCTGCTCTCGGCCGCGGCGATCCGTTGCCGCGCCGTCTGGAGCGCCTGGAGCGCGTTCCGCACCTGCGCCTCGATCATGAGTTGGAGGCGGGTCTGCTCGAGCTTCAGCCGGCGTTCGGCGATGGCGCTCTCGGCCAGGTTGGCCTCGGCCGCGCGGTTGCGGAAGTTCAGGTCCAGGCTGAGGCCGACCTGCACGCTCGGGTACCTGCCGCCGAAGAGGTTCGACAGCGCCGCTCCGTAGCCGCCTACCAGAGCGCCGGGCAGGCTGCCAAAGCTCAGGGGGGGTAGCGGCGGCAGGCCAGCCAGGACCGAGAGCTCGTTCAGGCGGTCCGTCTGCGCGGCCGTGGCGGCGCTGAACGGGTTCTCCTGGACCGAGACGGTTCCGCCGAGGCCCGTGTTGGCGTACCCGGCGACGAGGTTGAGCTGCGGCTTCACCTGGTCGGCGCTCAACCGGGTTTGGACGCCGGCCACGTCCCGGAGCAGCGCCAGGGAGCGCATCTCGGGCCGCCGATTCAGGGCCGCCAGCACGGCTTCCTTCAAATCACCGGCTTCAGGGGGTTCGAGCGTTTCGACATCGACCGGAACGATCTCGTCGCTCCAGATGGGGTCCTGGCGGGAGGCGGTCAGCAGGATCTTGAGCGCGTTCTCCGCCTCGGTAACCTGGCCGACCCCGGAGTAATAGGTATCCAACCGCCGCTCCAGTTCGGCCTCGGCGGCCGAGATCTCCACCGGCGCCAGCGAGCCGCTGGCCACCATGCGCCGGTTGCGCGCCAGTTGCTCGCGCGCCCACTCGACGTTGTCGGAGAGCACCTCCACGGCCCGCCGCGCCGCCACCAGGTCCCAGTAGGCCTGCTCGACCCGGCTCACCACGTCGATGTTGCGCAGCTCGAAATCCGTGCCCGAGATATCCAGTTGCTTCTGGCGGATCTTCAGCTCGGCCCGCTGCGGATCCAGCGTGCGGTTGCGCAGGAGGGGTTGCGTGAAGGTGAACAGCAGCCGCGAGGTGATGTACGGGTTCAGCGAGATGAACGGGTTCGAAGAAGACTGCCGGCTGTTTTCGAAATCCAGGCCGAGGCTGGCGCCGGCCCAGGGCAGACGCTGCCGCAAGTAGAAGTTCTGGCCGAAGAGGTGCTCGGCGAGCTTGCCGTCGGCCCCCATGAGGATCGAGCCCGTGGGCGTGTTCCGCGATTCGAGCGACGGCTGCCAGCGCAGGTTCGTATCCAGGAAGCCGCGCGCCCCCCGGAGCGCCTGCGCGGCGGTGGCCCGATTGGTCTTCTCTATCTCTATGTCGAGGTTGCTCCGGAGCGCCATCTCGATGGCCTCGCGGAGCGCGAGCTTCCGCTGGATCATGCCGACGCCCACGCGCGGCGGCGCCTGCGGGTTGGCCTGCGGGTTCGCCTGCGCCCGGGCTTCCGGGGCGGCGAGCGTCACCGCGAGCAGGAGCGCGAACAGGGAGGCGATGGCGCGCCTCGGGCTCAGCGCACGTGCCCGTGCGCCCAGCCTCGACCAGATGCGAGCGTGCCCGAGGTCGTCGAAGATCGAGTAGGCCACCGGCGTCACCAGCAGCGTCAGCAGCAGGCACAGCATCTGGCCGCCGATGATGACGATGGCCACGCTGCGCCGCGACGCGGCGCCCGCCCCGCCGCCCAGCGCCATGGGCGTCATGCCGGCCACCAGCGATGCCGTGGTCATCAGGATCGGGCGCAGCCGGTCCTCGCAGCCGCGGAAGATGGCTTCCAGGCGCGGCACGCCCTCCTTGAACCGCAACGCCTTGATGTGATCGATTTGCAAAATCGCGTTCTTTTTGACGATGCCGAACAACATCAGAATGCCCAGCGAGGTGTAGATGATCGAGAAGTTCTCGCCCGCGAGCACCAGGGTCAGCAGCGCGAACGGCACCGCGAGCGGCAGGCTGATGAGGATGGTCACCGGATCGATGAAGCTCTCGAAGTTCGAGGCCAGCACCATGTACATGAACACGATCGAGAGCAGGAACGCGATCACGTAGCTCATCGAAGCGCGGCCAAATTCGCGGGCGGTGCCCACCAGGCCCGAGCGGTACTCCGGGCCCATGTTCAGCCCCTCGATCGTGCGGTCGATCAGCGGGATGATGTTCGACAGCGCCTGGCCCTGAACCAGGTTCCCCGTGACCAGGATCTGGCGCTGGCGGTTGACGCGGTCGATCTGACTGGGGCCGCTGCCCGGCTCGACTTTCACCACGTTCCCCACCGGCACGTTGCCCAGCGTCGCCGAAGGCACGTAGAGCCGCTCCAGGGCGCGCTGGGAGTCGCGGAACTGCTTCTGGACCCGGAGCTGCACGTCGTAGCGGTCTTCGCCTTCGCGGTAGGTGGTCACCTGCGGGTCGCCGCCCACCAGCGTGCGCAGCGCCGTGGCGATGGAAGCCACGCTGACGTTGAGATCCGCCGCCTTGTCGCGATTGATCCGCACCCGCAGCTCGGGCTTGCCCGGCTCGTAGGAGCTCTCGAGGTCCCGCACACCCGGCGTCGCCGCCAGTACTTTCAGCACCTCGCCCATGTACTTCTCCAGGCGCGCGAAATCAGGGCCCTGGATGAAGAACTGGATGTCCTTGCGCGGGCCGGTGCCGCTGAACAGCGACGGCGCCTGCACGCCGATCGTCAGGTCGCGGTACTTCTTCAGGCGCTCGCGCGCCATTAGCATGATGGTCTGCTGCGATTCCCTGCGCTGGCCGACCGGCGCCAGCTCCACGAGGATGGATCCGCGATCGACCTGACGGCGCACATCCGAGCCGATCAGCGTCAGCAGGTTCCGGACGCCCGGGAGCTGCCGGAGTTCGCCTTCCAGATCGCGCATCGCGGCCTCGCTGCCCTCCAGCGACGAGCCGACCGGCATGCGGACGGAGACCTCGAACTCGCTCTGGTCGTCGGTCGGAAGGAAGTCCTTGCCGAGCGCCAGGAACAGCGGCGCCGAGGAAAGCGCCACCAGGACGGCGATTGCGACCACCGCCTTGCGGTGCGCCAGCGACCAGTGCAGCATCTTGCGGTAGGGCACCGCCAGGGCCTTGAACAGCACGGTGTCCTTCGTCGAGGCGCCGTTGCCTCCGTTGCCGGGCGCGAGAAACCGCGAGCTGAGCATCGGCGTGAGCGTAAAGCTCACCAGCAGCGAAACCAGGATCGCGAACGCCGCGGTGTAGCCGAAGCTCGACATGAACCGGCCCACGATGCCGGTCATCATGGCCACTGGCAGAAAGATGATGACCAGCGAGAGAGTGGTCGTCATCACCGCCAGTCCGATCTCCTTGGTCCCCTCGACGGCCGCCTGCATCGGCGGCAGCTTCTTCTCCTCCATGTTGCGGAAGATGTTCTCCAGCACCACGATGGCGTCGTCGATGACGATGCCCACCACCAGCACCAGCGCCAGCATCGTGATCTGGTTCAGCGTGAAACCCATCAGGTTCATCAGCGAGAAGGTGGAGATGATCGAGGTAGGGATGGCCACCGCCGCAATCAGCGTGGAGCGCCAGCTCCGGATGAAGAGCAGCACCACGAACGCCGCGCAGAATCCGCCCAGAATCAGGTGCTCCTGGACGGCCTTGAAGGACTCCTCGATGAACGTGGACTGGTCGCCGGTGTAGGTGATCTCGAAGTCCGGCGGCAGGCCTTTCCTGAGCTGCTCGATGCGCGCCTTGACGGCGTGTATGACGTCCAGCGTGTTGGTGCCCGCCTGCTTGCGCACCTCCAGCGCCACGGCCGGCCGGCCGTCGAGCCGGGCCAGCGAGCGCGGCTCCTCGACGCCGTCCTCGACGTATCCGATGTCGCGGATGCGCACCGGCGCGCCGTTCACAGTGGCCACGATGAGATTGGCGAAGTCCGCCGGCCGCTCCACGCGGCCCAGCGTCCTCAAGCTCAGCTCGCGCGCCCCCTGGTCCACGTGCCCGCCCGGCACCTCGACGTTCTGCGCCGCCAGCGCCCCGCGCACCTGGTCGATGTTCAGGTTGTAGGAGTTGAGCTTCTCGCCGTCCAGCCACACCTGGATCTGGCGCGTGCGATCGCCAATGAACCGCACTTGCCCCACCCCGTCGATCGACTCGATGTTCTTCTTGATGCCTTCATCCACGACGCGGGTGGTCTCCCGCAGGTCGCGCCGGGACGCTATGGCGATGGTGACCACCGGCGACGCGTCGGAGGCGAGCTTCTCGACGACGGGCGGGTCGGTGTCCCGCGGCAGATCGCGGACGATGGCGGAGACCTTGTCGCGGATTTCCTGCGCCGCCACATCCGGGTCCTTCTCCAGCACGAACATGACGTAAACCAGCGACACGCCCTCGGCGGAGATAGACCGCAGCTCGTCGATGCCGCTGACGGTGTTCACCGCTTCTTCGATCCGCCGCGTCACCTGCGTCTCGACCTCTTCGGGCGAGGCGCCGCGCAAGGTGGTCGTGATCGTCACCATCGGGAACTCGATCTTCGGGAACAGGTCCACGCCGAGCTTCCGGTAGGCGTCGAAGCCCAGGACCACCAGCGCCAGAATGAGCATGGTGGCGAAAACCGGCCGCCGGATGCAGATTTGCGCAAGTTTGTGCATGGCCTACCTCTGCGCCTCGATGCGCACCGGCACGCCATCCACGAGCATCGAGAGCTTGCTCACGGCCACCTGGTCGCCCGGGCGGATGCGGCCGGCGGGGACTTCCACCCAGCCGTCGATTTCCTCACCGGGCGTGATCTTCAGTTCGGAGACGCGGCCGTCCCGTACCAGGAAGACCTTGGTCAGCCCCGCGATCCGGTAGAGCGCCTCCCTGGGCACCACCACGGCGCTGGCGTTCCCGGCCAGCGCCAGCTCGACCTGGACGAACAGGCCCGGCCGCAGCCGCGGGTCGCGCTCGACGATGCGTGCCTCGGCCGTGAGCGACCGCGAGCGCGAATCCAGCGCCGGGTTCAGCTCGGTCACGCGCGCATGCAACTTGGCGCCCGGCGCGGCGTCGGTGGTGAAGGTCAGGGTCATGCCCAGCCGCAACTCGCCGGCGACCGACTCCGGCACCTCCAGCCGCAACCGGAGCGGATGCGCCTTCACCAGCGTCACGATGGGCGTGTTCTCCCGCATGTACTGGCCGGGCGAAGCCAGGCGCGCCGTGATCGCGTTCGTTTTGGCCGGCCGAACCATAAACCCAGCCATTTTAAAAATATCCGCCACGGTTTTTTCGTCGGTTGCTGCTCCGTTCTCCATTTTCCACGAGACGATGCTGCGCGTGGATCTTGCATACAACCGGTCATCTGGGCCGATTCGTACTTTGTAGAAGTGATGGGAATTCCCCACAAGTTGTGTCACGTTTCCCGTCGTATCTACGCGTTCGACGGTCCCTGCGAAGCGCCTCGCGAAATACGACCGACTTATCCTTATCTGCGGGCGTTACGAAGGCGCTGACGAGCGCGTGGCGAAATATGTCGCCGACGAGGAGAT
>JBEKLW010000059.1:0-9158 GCA_050008815.1 Bryobacteraceae bacterium | reverse complement strand
ACCACCGCTCCTCGCTCGAGGGCCTGCGCGTGGCCATCATCGGCGACATCGCGCACAGCCGCGTGGCGCGCTCCAACATCTACCTGCTGTCGAAGTTCGGCGCCTCGATCGTGCTCTGCGGCCCGGCCTCCCTGGTGCCTTGCGAGCTGGCCCAGATGGCCCCCGGGGTGGTGCTGACCTACGACATCCGCGAGGCCATCCGCGACGCCGACGTAGTCATGATGCTGCGGGTTCAGCTCGAGCGCCAGCACGAGGCCGCCTTCCCAGGCGGCGAGTACTTCCAGTTCTACGGGCTGCAGTTGGAGCACCTGGACCTGCTCAAGCCGGACGCCATCGTCATGCATCCGGGACCGATCAACCGCGGCCGCGAGATTTCCTCCGAGGTCGCCGACTCGCAGCGCTCGGTGATTCTCAACCAGGTCGAGAACGGCGTCGCCGTGCGCATGGCGGTGCTGGAACGCATACTGGGTTCCCATGCCGAAACTGCTCATTAGGAACGGGCGGGTGATCGACCCGGCCTCCGGGCGCGACGAGGTCGCCGACATTCTCATCAAGAGCGGGCGCATCGTGCGCCTGGGCGCGAACCTGCACGCCACCGGCGCGATCGCCTTCGACGCCGCCGGCCTGGTGGTCGCGCCCGGCTTCATCGACATGCACGTCCACCTGCGCGAGCCCGGCTTCGAGCACGCCGAGACCATCGAGAGCGGCTCCCGCGCCGCGGCCGCGGGCGGGTTCACCTCCATCTGCGCCATGCCCAACACGCAGCCGGTGAACGACGACGCCACCGTGACGCGCTACATCGTCGAGCGGGCGCACGGTTCGGCCGTGGTCAACGTCTTCCCCATCGGCGCCATCACCAAGGACAGCGCCGGCGAGCAGCTCGCCTCCATCGGCTCGATGAAGGCCGCTGGAGTCGTCGCCATCTCCGACGACGGCAAGCCGGTGATGAGCTCGCGCGTGATGCGCCGCGCCATGGAGATCGCACACGCCTTCGATCTGCCGGTGATCGACCACTGCGAGGATCTCAACCTCTCCGCCGGCGGCGACATGCACGAGGGCTTCGAGTCGGTACGCCTGGGACTGCGCGGCATCCCCTCGGCCGCCGAGGACGTCATGGTCGCCCGCGACCTGATCCTGGCGGAGACCACCGGGGCGCGGTTCCACGTGGCGCACGTCTCGACGCGTGGCTCACTCGAGATGGTGGCCGCCGCCAAGGCGCGCAAGCTACCGGTGAGCTGCGAGGTCACGCCGCATCACATCGCGCTCGCCGACTCCGACATGCTCCCCTACGACAGCAACTACAAGATGAAGCCGCCGCTGAGGTCCAAGGCGGATGTGGCGGCGCTCATCGAGGGGATCGCCTCGGGCGTGGTGGACGCCATCGCCACCGACCACGCCCCCCATCCCGGCAGCGAGAAGATGCAGGAGTTCGAGAAGTGCCCCTTCGGCATCATCGGCCTGGAGACCGCGCTGGCCGTGGCGCTGGAGACGCTGGTCTCGAGCGGCAGAATCTCCCTGCTGCGCCTGGTCGAGCTGTTCACGGCCGGTCCGGCGCGGGTGCTGGGCCTCCACCGCGGGCGCCTCGAGCCCGGGCTGCCTGGCGACGTAACCATCTTCGATCCCGGCCTCACCTGGACTTACGACGTCAACCGCTCGTTGTCCAAGAGCAAGAACTCGCCCTTCCACGGACGCACCTTCCGCGGCGCCCCCGTGGCGACGGTCGTGGGCGGCAAGATAGTGTGGCGTCGCGAAGGGAACTAACATGGCTCATTACGAGATCCCGGCTGCGCCCCGGCGCCGCGTCGGGCTGATCATGCTCATCGGTGCCGCGCTCCTGATCCTGCTGGGCGCGCGCGCCGCCGCCAATACCGTCATCGACTTCCACTGGTGGCGCGAAATGGGCCAGGTGCCGACCTGGCTCAGCCTGCTGGCCTACCGGATCGGGCCCTTCGCCGCCGCGGCGCTCGTGCTGTTTCTCGTGCTGTTCGCCGCGCACGCCCGCGGGATGAAGTTCGGAGGCGTGGCTCTGGGCCGCTACCCCGCCTACACCAGGATCTCCACGGTGGTGTTATTTCTGATCGCCTTGATGCTGGCGGCGACGTTGATCGACACGTGGACGGTGGTGCGCTACTTCGGCGGCCTGGGCCTGCCCGCCGAAGCCACTGCCTGGCATGACCCGGTTTTCAGTCACCCCCTCAAGTTCTACCTGTTCGATTTGCCCTTCTACCGCCTGCTGCTGCGGTTCTTTCTGGTGCTCATCGTGGCCGCCGCGGTCGTCTACTGGATGGCCGGGCGCCTGTGGCAGTTGCGCGACCTGTTCGACCCCAACCGCGGCGGCGACGCCGGCGTTGTCGACCCCCGCGTGCTGTTCTCGGGCGCTTTGGAGTCGCGCTTCCTGCGCAGGCTGGCGGCCGTGTTCTTGGTCGGGCTCGCGGTTTCGTTCTTCCTGGCTCGCTACGAGATGCTATGGAACGACCACGGGTTCCTGGTTGGTATCGACTGGCTCGACGAGAACGTCGCGCTGCCGTTCCAGTGGCTGCTGATCGCCACCTGCGCCGGCTGCGCCGTGGTGGTGGCGCTGGGACGGTGGCGCTGGGCGCTGCTGCTCGCAGTGATGCTGGCGGGCAAGGCGGTCGTGCCCGCCGTGGTGGGGGCACTCTACGTCCGCCCCAACGAGATCTCCATCGAGAAGCCCTATATCAAGCGCCATATCCTGGCCACACGCACCGCCTTCGCCTTCGACCGGGGCCTCAAGGAGGTCGGCTCCAACGCCCGCATGGAATCGCGTTTCGACCCCGCTCGAAACCAGGCCGTCCTCGGCAACGTGCGGCTGTGGGACTGGCAGGCGTTCCATGACACGGTCACGCAGATCCAGGCGCTGCGGCCGTACTACCGCTTCGCCGACACCGACGTGGACCGCTACATCATCGACGGGCAGCTCCGGCAGTTGCTGGTGACGCCGCGCGAGTTGGACATCGAGCTGCTGCCGGAAGCCGCCCGCAGCCGCTGGCCCAATACCCATTTCGTTTACACCCACGGTTTCGGGCTGGTGGTCGCCGAGGCGAACCGCATCACCACGGACGGCTTGCCGCTGCTGTTCATTCAGGACGCCCCGCCGGTGGTCAGGACACCGAGCCTGAAGCTCACGCGCCCCGAGCTCTACTACAGCGAGGTGCAGCACGAGCCGGTGTTCGTTCACACGGCGCAGCCCGAGTTCAACTACCCGGCGGGCGCCGACAACGTCTTCTCACGCTACCAGGGCAAGGGCGGGTTCCCGATCTCCTCCCTGGGCATGCGGCTGGCGGCGGCCATCTCGCAGGCCGACCCCAACATTTTGCTCACCGGCTACCTCACCGGCGAGAGCCGCATGATGATCCGGCGCAACGTGCGGGAGCGGGTGCAAACCCTGGCCGGGTTCCTGGTCTGGGAGACGGACCCGTACCTGGTGCTCACCGAGGCGGGTCGGCTGGTCTGGATGATCGACGGGTACACGACCTCGGAAGCCCACCCTTACTCGCGCCTCGTCGATCTGGGCGATCTGGGCTCGGTGAACTACATGCGGAATGCCGTCAAAGCCAGCGTGGACGCCTACGACGGCGAGACGCACATCTACATCTTCGACGGCTCGGACCCCATCATCCGCGCTTACCAGCACCTCTTCCCGAAGCTGTTCCAGCCGTTCTCCCAGATGCCGGCGGACCTGCGCGCCCACGCCCGCTACCCGGAGGCGTTCTTCCGCGTGCAGGCCGAGGTCTACCGTACCTTCCACATGCTCGATCCGCAGGCCTTCTATAACCGCGAGGACGTATGGGACGTCGCCCGCACCGTTCGCACGCAGAGCGGGAAACCCGAGCCCATGTCGCCCACCTACGTGGTCGCCAGCCCGCCGGGCGAGGACCGGGCCGAGTTTCTGTTGATCCTTCCCTTCACCCCGCGCAGCAAGGATAACCTGATCGGGCTGATGGTGGCCCGCTGCGACGGTGAGCACTTGGGCGAAATGACCGTGCTTCAGCTCTCCAAGCAGGAGCTCATCTTCGGCCCCATGCAGATCGAGGCGCGCATCAACCAGGACCAGACCATCTCCAAGGACCTGACGCTGTGGGGCCAGCAGGGCTCTACCGTGGTGCGCGGCCAGATGCTGGTGCTGCCCATCGAACAGACCTTCCTGTACGCTGAACCGCTCTACATTCAGGCGGCCGAGGCGCGCATGCCGCAGCTCAAGAAGGTGGCCCTGGCTCTGGGCAACCTGCTCATCTACACGGATACCTACGATCAGGCGCTGGCCCAGCTCAGCTCGGCGCTCCAGGGGACCGCGCTACAGGGGCCGCCACCCGCGGCCGGCCCCTCGCCGCCCAACGCGCCCCGGCTTGCGCCCCCGGGCGCCGATCCGCGCCTGGAATCCGTCCGAAACCACTTCCGCCGGTATCGCGAGTTCGCCGCGCAAGGCCGCTGGGCGGAGGCGGGCAAGGAGCTCGAGGCGGTCGACGCCGAGCTCAGCCGCAGATAGCTCAGGATAAGACGGGCTGCCGCACAGCTCGCGGCCAGCCGCTTGCTTACGCGCGCGGCTCAGACAGCGGGATGCGACCGCTCACCGAACGTACCACGCGGTGACGCCGTATCCCCCCTAGCCGAGCCGCGACCGTGAGGGAGCGGAGCTTTTCGCTTTCACACATGCAAACTGCTCCGCTTGCTTACGCGCGCGGCTCAGTTATGGGATGCACCCACTAGCCGAGCCGCGACCGGCAGGGAGCGGCAGCCTGACGCGCGCGGCACGCTGCTGGGCCGCAAGGCGCGCGGCACGCCGCGCGGGCAACCCCTGTGGCACCCGGCTGCCCGCTCTTCGTATGCTAGTATCTTCAGCTTGAGGTTATCGATGACACGCACTCAACTTGTGCCGGAGCTGGCCCAGATCTCCAAAGGAATACGCCGCCACATCATCCAGATGCTCACGGCGGCCAAGTCCGGCCATCCCGGCGGCTCACTTTCAGCCGTGGAGATCCTGGTGACTCTCTACTGGGACGTCATGCGGCATGACCCGGCCAACCCCGGCTGGCCGGACCGCGACCGCTTCATCCTTTCCAAGGGCCACGCTGCCCCAGTGCTGTACACTGTCCTGGCCGAGTGGGGCTACACGCCCCTGGAGACGCTGAACACGCTGCGCCAGCTCGGCTCCATCTACCAGGGCCATCCCGACAGGCGCTTCATCCCGGTGCTGGAGGCCTCGGCCGGCTCGCTGGGCGAGGGCCTCTCGATCGCCATGGGCATGGGCTTGGCCGCGCGCTGGGACCGGCGGCCCACGCGCGTCTACTGCCTGTTGGGCGATGGCGAGATCCAGGAGGGCCAGATCTGGGAGGCCGCCATGTTCGGCACTTTCCACAAGGTCGATAACGTCCTCGCCATCGTGGACTACAACCGCATCCAGCTCGACGGCTTCATCAAGGACATCATGGAGATCGAGCCGCTGCTCCCGAAGTGGCGGAGCTTCGGCTGGCACGCCATCGAAGTGGACGGCCACGACATCGCCGCGCTCCAGCGCGCCTTCGCCGAGGCGGCCGAGGTGAAGGGCAAACCCACCGTGCTGATCGCGCACACCATCAAGGGCAAGGGCGTGTCGTTCATGGAGAACAACCCCAAGTACCACGGCGTGGCGCCTACCAAGGACGAGATGGAGCTGGCGTTGAAGGAGCTGGCGTGATGGACGTCAATACCAAGTTCGAACTCAAACTCGGGATGGCCACCCGCGAGGCCTTTGGCCGGACTCTGGTCGAGCTCGGGCGCGAGGACCCCAACATCTGCGCCGTGGACGCCGACCTGTCCAAGTCCACCATGACCCACTTCTTCGCCAAGGAGTTCCCGGACCGCTTCGTCTCCTGCGGCATCGCCGAGGCGAACATGGTCGGCGTGGCCGCGGGCCTGGCCGCCAGCGGCAAGATCCCCTTCGCCGCCAGCTTCTCCTGCTTCGTCATTAACAAGGGCTTCGAGCAGCTCCGCGTGGCCGTGGCCTACCCGCACGCGAACGTGAAGATCGTCGGGACCCACAGCGGCATCTCGATCGGCGAGGACGGCCCATCGCAGATGAGCATCGAGGAGACCGGCCTGGCTTGCTCGCTGCCGGGCTTCGTGGTACTGGCGCCCGCCGACGAGGTCGCCACCGCCGCCCTGGTCCGCGCGGCGGCCAAGCATGTCGGCCCGGTGTTCATTCGCACCGGCCGGCTCAAGGTCCCCATCGTCTACTCGCCGGACCAGAAGTTTGAGATCGGCAAGGCCATCCAGCTCATCGACGGCCGGGACGTCACCATCGTGGCCAACGGCCTGATGGTCGCCGAGGCCATCCGGGCTCAGGCGATGCTGGCTTCCGAAGGCGTGTCGGCCCGCGTGCTCGACATGCATACCGTCAAGCCGCTCGACTTCGCGGCCATCCGCCGCGCTGCCGAGGAGACCGGCGCAATCGTGGTCGCCGAAGAGCACCTGGTGGACGCCGGGTTGGGCGTGCGCGTCGCTCAGGCGGTCGCCGAAACCCGGCCCTGCCCGATGGAGTTCGTCGGGCTGACGGGCTACGCCGAGTCTGGCTCCCCCGATGGCCTGCTCGACAAGTATGGGCTGCGCGCGGTCAACATCGCCGCCGCCGTCCGCAAGGTGTTGGAGAGGAAGCGATAGCCGCTGCTGCGGCGGCGGCGCCGCGCGATGCCCATGCCAGAGCAGCCGGAGCGGTCCCTGGCGAGCCTGCTGGTCAGCCTGATGCAGGCCCGGGAGCAGGACGGCGCCCGCGTCTCGCGCATCCTCCACGACGAGGTGGGCCAGACCCTCAGCGCCATCGGGCTGCAGTTGGACCTGCTCCGCATGGACCTAGGCGACAGCCTGCCCGAGGCCTCCCGCCGCATTGTTGAGATTCAGAAGATCATCGAAGGGGCCGTGGCGCGGGTCCGCGAGCTCAGCTACCAGCTCGACCCCGCCATCGTCGAGCGGAGCGGTTTAGAGGAGGCCCTGAAGCGCCTGGCCGGCCGGCATCGCAAGGACTTTTCCGGGACCATTCGGCTGGTGTTCGATTCCGCAGTCCGGCTGCCGATCGAAGCCGCTACGGCGATTTACAGCATCACCGAGCAGGCGCTGGCGAACGCCGTGCGCCACGCCCGCGCCCGGCGTGTCGAGGTACGGCTCAAGCCCAGCCGGCAAGGCGCCACGCTCGAGGTCCAGGACGACGGCGCGGGATCCGAACGGGAGGGGGAGGCGACTCACGCCAGAAGGCTCGGTTTGCGGCTCATGCGCTACTATGCCCGCCGCGCCGGCCTGCGTTTGTCCATTGCCAGCGCTCCGGAACAGGGTACAATTGTGAGGGCGGTTTACCGGGCGGCGAAGGCGCACGGCGATCCATCTGCCGCGTAATCGGAGCAGTTGCCTTCCCGGAGGATCTCAAGCGTGGTGGGCCCCGTCCCTGTGATACATCCAATGCCATATCAAATCCTGCTGGTTGACGACCATAAGATCTTCCGCGACGGCATCAAGTCTATCCTTGAAAGGCGCGACGAGTTCAAAGTCATTGGCGAAGCCGAGAACGGCGCCGAGGCCGTGCACTTCTGCAAGAAGGCGCACCCTGACCTGGTGTTGATGGACATCGGGCTGCCCGGACTCAACGGCATCGAGGCAACTATCGAGATCATGCGCCACTGTCCGGACTGCAAAGTCGTCATCCTGTCGATGTACGACGACGAGGGCTCGGTGGTGGGAGCGATCCGCTCCGGCGCGCGCGCCTTCGTCCTCAAGAACGCCTCCTCGGAAGACCTCCTGGATGCGTTGCGCACCGTGGCCAAGGGCGGCTTCTACCTCTGCGCCGAGGTCGCCGACCGCGTGCAGGCCCGCATCCAGCGCGGCGACCTCGAATCCAGGGCGCTTCCGCCGGTGCTCGAAACGCTCTCCCCGCGCGAGTTGCAGGTGCTGCGCCTGGTGGCCGAAGGCAAGACCAGCAAGGAGATCGCCGTCATGCTTGATCTCGGCCTGCAGACCGTGCGCAGTTACCGCAAGACCATGATGAAGAAGATCGGCGTCAACAACATCGCCGGTCTGACCCAGCTTGCGCTCTCCGCCGGCCTGACCCGCTTGACGCCCGAGATCAAGGACCGCCCCGCCACCGCGCCCGTGAACGACTGAGCACGGCCAGGGAACGGCACTCGCGCCGCCAGCGGTCAGCGGAAATCGTGCGAGACGCCCTCCGGCGACCACAGCGGCAGCGGCTCGATCCGCTCGGCCTTCACCGAGACTACGCCGTCGATGTTTTGCAACTCGCCCTCGATGAGCAGGCAGGGCGCGTTCACCAGCGCCAGCCGGTGCGCCTCAAACAGGTCCGGCGGCACTATCGCATTCGCAATCCCGGTCTCGTCCTCCAGGCTGAAGAAGACAAACCCCTTCGCCGTGCCCGGCCGCTGCCGCACGATCACCGCGCCAGCCACGCGCACCCTGCGGCGGTTGGGCATCGCGCTCAGGGCGGCCGCCGGCGTCACCCCCCGCGCTTCCATCTCCGCCCGGCGCCAGGCCATCGGATGCCGTCCCACGGTCACACCCGTGCCGTGATAATCGGCCTGAAGGCGCTCCTCCCCCGTCATCGGTTCCAGCACCCGTGTGGCGCAGGCTTTGCCGTCGTTTGGCATCCGCGGACGGATAGCCTGCTGCGTCGGCGATCGTGCCGCCGGCTCCAGCAGCGGCCCCATGGGCCGGATCGCCCGCGCCGCTTCCCACAGCGCTCCGCGCCGGTCGAGGCCTTCGAGCCGGTTCAAAGCGCCCACCTCGGCCAGCACCCCCAACTCGTCTTTCCGCAGCTCCGGCACGCGCCGCACCAGCTCGTCGATGCTCGCAAAGGGGGCCTTCCGCCGCTCTCGCACAATCGCCTCGCCCGCCTCCTGCCGCAGCCCGCGCACATATCGCAACCCCAGCCGCAGGGCTTCCGCTGCCGGCTCAACCGTGCACGGCCACTCCGACCGCGTCACGTCCACCGGCTTCACCTTCAGCCCGTGCCGCTGCGCGTCCTGGATGATGGTGGCGGGATGGTAAAACCCCATCGGCTGGTTGTTCAGCAGCGCCGCGGTGAACGCCGCCAGGTAGTGCGTCTTCAGGTACGCGCTGGCATACGCCAGCAGCGCGAAGCTCGCCGCGTGCGATTCGGGGAA
>JBEKLW010000058.1:0-9229 GCA_050008815.1 Bryobacteraceae bacterium | reverse complement strand
CCCGTTGGGGATTGATGGCGTCACTGTCGACCGGCGCGGTCATCGCCAGGATGTGGCCCCAGCGGTCGAGGATCGCCCCTCGCGACGCATCCAGGCGGACAGCGCGCAGTTGCTGACCATCCGCCGCTTCCTGATAGATCCGGGAGGAAACAACCTGGAGATAGACCAGGCGGATGAGGATTCCCAGCGCCCAGAGGCACGCGATGAGGGAGAGGGCCACCAGACGGGCCCTGGTGCGCCCGCCGCGGTCTCGATTCTTCGCCTCGCCCCGCCGCCACCCCAGCACCGTCAACCTCCGCGCGCCGTAACTGCCTGGACGTCCGCTTGCCGCCGTCCTCCTACTTGGTTACCTGCAGCGCTAGCGTGTCCTCGGGCGTCGGGTTGATGAAGACGACGTGCCTGGTGTCCGGGCTGACAAGCCCGTACTCCCGGGCGAGCTGCTCGAGCCGTTCCGGACTGAGCAGGCGGGCCTCCGCGAGCTGGAGCTCGGTCCTCTCGGTCACCAGCCGCTCGTGCTCGCGCGCCAGCAGGTGGATGCGGTAGCCCGCCACCATGCCGAACGCCTTGGGCATGATCAGCATAATCAGCAGACCGGCGGCGCAGGCGCCCTTCGCGGCGTTCTTCCACGCTTTCCTTCCGGCGGCGGGGTCGGCTTCCCGCACGACGCGGCTGTTGTCGATCTTCTTCGAGTAGAGATAGACGTCCTCGCACGGCAGCGGGCGCAGCCGCCAGCCGTCCACGTTCCCCTGCTCGCGCGCAGGGGCGGCCTCCGCCATTACCTGCGCTTCGGTTCTTCTGAAAAACGCCGCCAGGGTTGCCATACCCGTCCCTCCGCTACTCGATCTCCACGGCTCGCAGCTTCGCGCTTCGCGAGGCCGCATTGGCTCGAATCTCTTCCTGGCCCGGCCTGAGGACGTGTTTGGTCAGGATCCTCGCTCGCCCTTCTCCGGCCAGCCGCCGGAAAGCCTCCTTGACCTGCCGGTCCTCCAGCGACATGAAGGTGATCGTGACGATGCGGCCGCCGCTCGTAATCAGGCCGGGCGCCACACGCAGCAATGCGTCCAGCTCCTCGGCCTCGAGATTCACGCGGCGCCGCAACGACATGAACGTCTGGGTGGCGGGGTGCAGCCGGCCTATGCGGGGCTTGGCCTCCTCGACGACGCGCGCCAAATGGAGCGTGTCGCGAATCGGCCGAGCCCCGACAATCGCTCTGGCTATCCTGTGCCGCCACCTCCCTTCTTCGCCGTATCGGTACAGCAGATCGGCGAGCTCTCTCTCGCTCCCCGCATTGACCAAATCGGCCGCCGTCAGCGGCTGGCTGCGATCCATCCGCATGTCCAGCGGTCCCTTGGCCGTGAATGAAAACCCGCGTTCCGGCTCGGTCAGTTGAAACCGGCTGGCTCCCAGGTCCGCCAGCAGGCCGTCCACCTTCGCAATGCCCCAGGCGGCCAGAGCCTGAGGCAGCTCCGAGAAGCGCGCCTGCCGGTAGCGGATGCGCTCGGCCCACTCGGCCGTGTTCCGGCCGGCGATCTCGAGCGACTCGGCGTCCCGGTCGAGCGCCAGAACCATTCCCGTCGTCAGCCGCCGCGCGATCGCTCCGGTGTGACCGCCCAGGCCCGCCGTCGCGTCCACGTAGGTCCCCTCGGGCCGCACGGCGAGGTACTCCAGGGACTCGTTCAACATCACCGGATAGTGCATACGGCACGGCTACTTCAGTCCCTTCTTCCGCAGCGCCTTCAAATTCGCCGCCACGGCCTCGGTGGCGCGCTGGAGCCGGCGCTCGGACTCCGCCTCGCTGTAGATCTCCACGGCGCTGTTGTAGAAGCGCACAAATACCTTCTGGTCCTCGATACCGGCCTGGCGGCGCAGCACCGGGGGCACCAGCACGCGGCCCTGCCCGTCGATTCCCGAGACCGCGCCCCAGTAGTCGGCCATGAAGGCGATGTCCTCGGCCGCGTCCGGGTCTTCCTCGTAGTTCTCCAGGATGCTGGCGTTCTGCCGCCAGGTCTCGATGGGGTACACTCGCACCACGGAGCCGCCGTCGATGCTGGTGACAAAGTACTCCGGGTCGGGCAACGTTCTGAGGTACTCTTCAAATTCCTTGGGCAGGCGCACGCGGCCCTTGTCGTCGCAACGCGACGGGTAGATGCCCAGGGGCGGGCGTGCCGGCGGAGCCTGGTTGAGGGACTCTTCCACCTTCTGACCTCAAATTACCATTAAATGCCACCATCGATTGTAGGGTGGCCTGGGGTCGGTTGCAATAGGCAAACCCTTGCTCTGCAGATTTTTAGGCGAAACTACGGCGAAGGTGGCGGACTAGCCCGATCTTCTCGCACCGCTCGAAGCGAGGCGCCGCGGGCAGCGGTGCCCCGGGCGCGCCGTCAGACCGCTTCCATGGTCGACGGTGGCTTGGGAGTGATGTTGTAGGTGACGCTCACGACTCCGGGAATGCCCTGGGTGATCTTCCGAGCCAGCCTCTCCTGGAGGCGGGGCGGCAGCCACACCGGCTTGGCCGTCCTGGCGTCCACGCTCTTCCAGCAGCGGACCTCGATCTGCATCCCGAAGTCCCGCTTGCCATCTCTCATGCCTGGGAACCGGTCCTCGTGCAGGATGGCCATGTACTGAAACGCCTGGACGTTCTTGAGCTCCCGCTCGACGATGGCCGTCGCCTTTCTGACCAGCTCGATGCGCTCGCGCGAGGCCTCGCCCACCACGCGGGCGGCTAGCGCCGGCCCCGGGAAGGGCATGCGCTGGTACACGGATTCGGGCAGGCCGAGCGCCTTGGCCACCTTCCTCACGCCGTCCTTGCGGATCTGGAGCAGCGGCTCGACGACGCCGTATCCGAAGGCCGCCTGGGGATCGATGCCCAACTGCTCCAGAACGTTGTGCTGCCTCTTGACGCCCGCCACCGTCTCCTCGACGTCAGTCAGGATGGTCCCCTGCAGAAGGTAGCGCGCACCGCTCGACCTGACGAGATCGCCGAACACCTTCTTATAGAAAGTCTGCGTGATGGCCTCGCGCTTCTGTTCGGGGTCGCGGAGGCCTTTCAGGGCGCCGAAGAACGCATCGCGCGCGTCCAGGATCTCCACGTGGATGCCCAGCTTCCGGAAGACCTGGGCGACAGCCTGCGGCTCGCCCTCCCTCATCAGGCCGTTCTCTATGAAGTAGGCTTTGAGTTTGTCCCCCAGCGCCCTGTGCCCCAGCACGGTGACGGTGGAGGAGTCGACCCCTCCCGACAGGGCGGTGATGGCGGAACTGCCGCCAACGGCCGCCGCGATCTCCTGGACCTGCCTCCGGATGAATTCTTGGGCATTCAGCTTGCGGGTGGGTATCTCGATGATCTTCATCATGGCTTCTCTCCCCAATCGCGGTCTTGAATCTGTCTGAAACCCCGGACGCCCGTTTGGGCCTCGCGGATCGGAGCAAGTATACCCCGGCGGCCACCGGGCGCGGGCGGGCGGCAGCAATGGCGGCGGCGCTGGTCCTGCGGCCCCACCGGGATCGGGCTGGCAAGACTGCCTGACGGCGCGGTATGCTGCCTGTTTCGGTCCGGCGGCCGGCCGGCCCCCGCGGAGGTCCGGCGGTTCGCATTGGCCTCGTGGCCGGCACGGAGCGAAAGGAGATCTCACATGCCAGGCCTGTTTGCCCTCAGCATCAATCCCGACACTTACAAGGCTGACTTCCTGGAGGACTTGTTCCTGGGCACGTTCTATCATCAGCACCTGGGCGAAGCATACTCGGGCCTGTCCACGTGGGCCAACGGTCAGTTTCAGATCCGCACTCATCGCGGCCTCTTTCGCGTCACCTTCAGCCAGGACTTGAACGGCCTCGGCGGAACCGAAGGAATCGGCTACTGCGGCTCCGTCCGGGAGCCCTATTTCTCCGAGTCGAGGCTGGGCAAGCTCTCGGCCTGCTTCTCCGGCAACGTAACCAATCTTCAGGAGGTGGTTGCCCGTTTCAAGAACTTGGGCCATATCTTCACCCGGGGCGATGAGATCGAGGCCATTACCAAGTTGATTGCCCAGGGCAACGATGTGGTGGATGGCATTCAACGGATGGCCCAGGAAATCGAAGGCGCTTTCGCCCTCCTGGTTCTCACTGAAGAAGGCGTCTACGCCGTCCGCGGGCCGGCCGGCCACTGGCCGCTGGTGATTGGCGTAAAGGAGGGGGCCGCCGCTGTCGCTTCCGAGTCGGGAGGCTTTCCGAACCTGGGCTTCAGCCGCGTGAGGGACCTGGAGCCAGGGGAGATTGTCCTGCTCAAGGATGGCCGTTGGGAGAGCAAGGGCAGGGCGCCGCAGGGCAGGGTCCAGGTGTGCAGCTTCTACTGGGTCTACACCGGTTTCCCGAACGACGTGTTCGAGGGCTTACCCGCATCGCTGGTGAGGAAGCGGCTGGGCGCCGCCCTGGCCCGGAGGGACATCCAACGAGGGTTTGTTCCCGACATCGTGATTCCGGTCCCCGACTCCGGCCGGTTCCATGCGATTGGTTACCACCAGGAGTTCTGCCGCCAGATGATGGCGGGAAGAATCGACAGAGTGCCTTTCTACGATGAGCTGTTACTCAAGTATCCCTACGCCGGGAGAAGCTTTATCCCTCAGGATCAGAAGCTGAGAGACCGCGAAGCGCGCGTCAAGCTCCTGGCAAGCGGAGAGGATTGCCACGGCATGGTAGTGGCGGTTTGTGACGATTCGATTGTCAGGGGAACGCAGGCGCAGACGGACCTGGTGCCGAAGCTGAGGCAGACCGGCGTGCGAGAGATCCATTTCCGAATCTCGAATCCCGAGCTGCGCTCTCACTGCCGCTGGGGCAAGACCACCCGGAAGGGCGAGGTGCTCGCCGGGCGGATCCCGGCCAAGGCAGACCGGGTGAAGTTCCTGGGCGTCGAGGGCCTGGAGTACAACACCATCGACGACCTGGCCGAAGCGATTGGGCGGCCGATAGAGACCCTCTGCGTGGACTGCTCCCTGGATTGAGCGGTAGCGGCCCGCGTGGCGAACGTTGGAGTGCCCCCGGTGCCCCACAGTCGGGGAGCGTTGAGTGGTCTGTGATTGACGCGCTCAGCGGTCGGGGAAATCGAGCCGCTAACGCATCCTAGTCAGCCATGCGCCCGGCCAGTAGCTGACATTCTCGGTGAGTTCGCCGTCATGGAACAGCCACGGCGGCTGCTCCTGGACGAACTCAGGATGCCGCGCTGCAAATTCGGTCGCAGCCGCCAGCGGGTTGTCGTAAACCCATTCAGGCTGCCCCCCCGGCACGTCGGCCAAGTCGCGCATAATGCCGTCGGCCGCGACGATGCAGGAGCCGGGCGTGACGAGCCGCGAGTAGAGATCCAGCTCCCGCGCCACGTGCTCCTTGGCATGGCACGAGTCGAGGAGGACCAGCACCGACTCCTCCGGACGGATGAGGCTGGCCACGCGCTCGAACACCTCAGGCGAGGTCGAATCGCCTTCGACCAGCGAGATCCGCGACGCCAGCAAATGCCTGCCAATAGCTTCCCGGTCATCCGCCTCGATCTGGCAATCGATGCCAATCACCCGACCGCTGCCGAGCGCTTCACACAGCGTCGCATGGAACATCAGCGAGCCTCCCCGGAAGACGCCCGTTTCGACGATAACATCCGGCCGGATGCGGTAGACAACTTCTTGCAGGCGGAGGAGGTCTTCGGGCATCTGGAGGATCGGATGTCCGAACCAACTGAAGTTGTGGTAGTACCGAAGGCTCCAGCCCACGCGGACCCACTGCCGCGAAATGGCCTCGAAGGCAGCCTTGGTATAGAGCCCCAAGGTCCGCTCCGAGCCGCTA
Source organism: Bryobacteraceae bacterium (assembly GCA_050008815.1). Classification (GTDB taxonomy): domain Bacteria; phylum Acidobacteriota; class Terriglobia; order Bryobacterales; family Bryobacteraceae; genus JBEKLJ01. Next base: position 3,427 of record JBEKLW010000058.1, on the reverse strand, counting down.
TCCGCTGTGGTCAGGGTCCGCGCCGCTGTGTCGATGACCATTTTCATGCACTTCATTCTAACGCGCCGAGCCGAAACCCCGGTCCAAAGGTCCGGCCGTTGAGCGTGCGCCACGGGCTAGAAAGCGTACCTGAGACCTAACTGAACCTGGCGGGGCGGCTTGCTGCCGTACGCATTCGCCGAGAGCACCATCCCAAACGTTGGCGCGTCCAAGGTGTGGCTGGGGATATCGAAGTTCGGATGGTTGAACAGGTTGAAGAGTTCAGCCCGAAGTTGCAGACGCCGCCCCTCCCTGCGGAAGGAAATGCTCTTCGACAACGAGAAGTCGAGACTGTTCAGACCCGGGCCAATCAGAATGTTCCGGCCCGCGCTGCCAAAACGCCCGGGACTGGGACTGGCGAAAGCGCACGGATTAAACCAGCTCTGCGGCTGCCTCACCTCGTCAGCGGCGCGTCCGCCTTGAGATTGCGTCGTCTGACAAGCGGCGTCGGGGTTATTGGGCACCGGCCCGGGCCGGAAGGGGTCGGCGATCAGATCCGGCCGGTCGGGGACGCCGAATGCCGTGATGGCGGTGGCCGTCTGGGAAGCGCCGCGGTTGACTGTGAAAGGGTGACCCGTCTCGAGCGTCAGAATCCCCGCCAACTGCCAGTTGCCCAAGAGATGCCGGCGCAGCCCCGGGCGGTTGAGCCGCCTGCGGCCACCGCCGAAGGGCAGGTCGTAGAGGTAGCTGAAAGCGAAACGGTGGTGGGTCTGGAAATCGGAGAGCCCGCGCTCGGCGCGGAGGTTCTGTGAATCCTGAGGCAAGCCCGAGCCGACGCTGCCAGCGAAGACCGAAGAGACATCATCGATGGACTTCGAGAACGTGTAAGCAGCCAGGAAGGCCAGACCTTGGGCAACCCGCCTCTCCGAACGAAACTGCAGAGCGTTATAGGAACTGGAGGCGCGCGATGACACGTAGAGGATGGAGGAAAACTGCGGGTAAGGGGTGGCGCCGGTATCGGGGCGCGGCTGGTTGAGATCGCGCGGAGCCGGCAGATGCGTGCCCTTGGACCCCACATAAGCCAAGTCCATCATCCAGTTGGGCCGCAACTCGTACTGCAGGTCGACGTTCCACTGCTGCATGTAGGCGTCGCGCAGGTTGGGGGCGATCAGGTTGGGCTGCACCTGCGGCAGCCCCGGCTGGCTGAGGATGTCCTGAATGACGTTCGTGCCGCCGTTGAGGAAAGCGGCAATCTCGTAGAACGGCGGATTGGTTCGGGGAAAGATGTTGATGTTCAGGATGCCGACGTCATAGAAGATCCCGTAGGCGGAGCGAACCACCCAGCGCTCGCTCTTCAGCGGCCGCCAGGCGATCCCAATGCGCGGCGCGAAGTTGTTGAGGTCCTGGTTGTACGTGGCCCGGGGAATCCCGTGTGTGCCCGCCCGAATGAACTGGCAGTCGGGGTAGGGTGAGCAGCCCAGGGAGTTGGGGCTGAGGTCAGGAACGCTGAAGCGATCGTGGATCTCGACCGGCGGGCTGTTGTACTCGTACCGCAGTCCAACATTGAGGAGGAAGCGCGGCACGACGCGGATGTCGTCCTGGATGTAGTAATTGAGGCCGCTGCTGCGCAGCCCATTGACAGTATCGCCTTTGACCGCCACGGCGTAATCGGGCATGCCGGAGAGCAACTGCGCCAGGGCCTGCATCGGATCTCCGCTCAGGCCGCCAAGGAAAAACCACTCGCCCCGCGCCAGGAAGTCGATGTAGGAGTTCAACTGCATGCGGCGGATGTCCGCCCCAAACTTGAATTGGTGACGGCCAGAGTTCCAGGCCAGGTTGTCAGCCAGGTGAAAGGTGTTGTCGTCACGGTCTTGCGGGTAGTTGATGGGCTCGCCGATTCCTTCGAAGCCGAGGATGCTGACGTTCGGAAACCCAAGGTCCACGGGGTTGGTCAGCACCGTCGGGAAGCCCAGAGCCTGGCTCTCGTTGATGCCATGGTGCTCCTGCAAGACGGCGGCCCTCAGCCGGTTGAACCCGAAACGAAGCTCGTTGACCGAGCGAGCGTTCAGGATGTGCGTCCAGCTCACCCCTGTGTTCTGGGCATGGTTGAGGGTAAAGCTGCCGTAGCCGGGCAGGCTCGTGAACGCGTTGACGGGATCGAAGGGGTTGAAGCGGTTCTCGTCGAACAAGGCGTAGTGACCCGTAATGGAGTCGTTGGGGCCGGCATGGTGGTCCAGTTTGATCAGCGGCGAATTCACTGAGTTGCGAATCACCGGAGAGGAGGTGAACGTGTTCGAGGTCGCCAGATCCGGGCCAACGTTGGCCGCCGGGAGCAAGTTGAACACCGCCTCGCCCGCGGGATTGCGATACGCGGGAGGCACCATGGCCAGAATCCCGGCGCGCTCCATCTGCGAAGGCACCGTGGCTTGCCGCGTGGTCGCCTGTCTCAGGCGCAGCCCTTCGTAGGAGACAAAGAAGAAGGTCTTGTCTCGACGGATGGGTCCTCCCAGGGTCCCGCCGAACTGGTTGCGATCGAAGCGGGGGATCTCGCCGCATGTGCCAGGTGGGGAGGCAGGGGTGCAGTAGGGCAGATCGAAGAAGTTCTTGGCGTCCAGATTCCGGTTGCGGAAGAACTCGAAGACACTGCCATGAAGCTGGTTGGACCCGTTTCTTAGAACCACGTTGATCTGGGCGCCGCCGCCGCGGCCGAATTCGGCCGAGTAGTCGCTGGATTGCACCTTGAATTCCTGGATGGCGTCGATGGACGGCAGGACGACGTACTGATTGATGTAGGGGTCGTTGTTGTCCACCCCATCCAGGAGGAAGTTGTTCGACTGCTCGCGCGCGCCATTGACGCTGATGGCCCCGCCTTGAGTAGAGTTCTGAGAACCCTCGGCGGGCGGTTGTCCACCCGGAACGAGCAGAGCGAAAGACAAGAAGTTGCGCTCGTTCAGGGGCAGCTCGCGTACCTGGCGGCGATCGATCACCTGGCCCAGGGTCGAAGTGTCAGTCTGGACCAACGGAACGGTGTCGGTGACCGCTACTTCCTCGTTGACCGCGCCCACCTGAAGCGTGAAATCGACACGCGCCGTCTGATCCACATCCAGGTTGACGTCGCCATAGACGCTCCGGCGGAAGCCCGCCTTTTCGACCGTCACGTGATAGAGCGCCGGGGGTAGAAGCGGGACGTTGTAGTCGCCGTCCGCGGTAGTGACCACCCCGCGGGTGGCATTGGTCTCCTGGTTGCGCACCGTAATGCGAGCTTTCGGTACGACGGCCCCACTGGGGTCGAAAACCGTGCCGACGATGGTCCCGGTGGGCCCCACGGCGAACAGTGAAGCGGCCAGCCAGCATTCAGCCGCAAGAGTGCGCAACAGGTATGCGCCACGCATGGTCCTCTCCCTAGCGAGTGGTCTCCGAGCGAGTTCGGCTGAGCGTTCGGTCTTGA
>JBEKLW010000057.1:0-9307 GCA_050008815.1 Bryobacteraceae bacterium | reverse complement strand
AGCGAAGCGGCAAACGCGGCGAGCGAGACCGTCAACGCCACGCGCCGGATGAGCTCTTCGCGGTCGCGCGGAATCGCCAGGAGCAGGAAGAACCCGGCCAGCGGGATGAACAGGACGGCGTCGAGGAGGTTCATCGGATGGCCCCCGTCACCGCGATCGCGATCAGCACGAAGACCGAGCCGAGCAATATCCAGGTCGCGTAGCTGCGGATGTTGCCGGATTGCCAGGCCCGCAGCAGCCGGCCGAGGCCGCGCGCGCGGTCCGCCAGGCCGTTGACCGCGCCGTCTATCACCTCGACGTCCAGGCCGCGCCAGAGCACCGTGCGCGAGCCGTTCAGCAAGGGCTCGACCAGAGCGGCGTCGTAGATCTCATCGATGTAATACTTGTTCGCCACCGCCCGGTAGAGCCCGCCCAGCCGCGCGGCTACCACTTCCGGCAGGCCGGGGCGGAACACGTAGAACAGCCAGGAAAGCGCCAGGCCCAGGACCGCCGAGCCCACCGACCAGAGCACCAGCGCCGGCTGATGCGCGGGCGCGTGCCCGGCGAATTGCGGCTCCAGCCAGCGCGAGACTCCCAACGCGCCGCCGCCGAGCGAAAGGATCGCCAGCAGGATGAGCGGAATCGTCATCACCGGGGGCGACTCGTGGGGGTGAACCTGCTCCTCGCCGCGGTACTGTCCGAAGAAAGCCAGGAAGATGGCGCGGAAGACGTAGAACGAGGTCATGCCGGCGGTTAGGATGCCGATCCAGAACAGGATGGGCGAGCGGTGCCAGGCGCTCATCAGGATCTCGTCCTTGCTGTAGAAGCCGCAGGTGAAAGGCAGCGCGGAAAGCGCGGCGGCGCCCGCGAGCATCGTCCAGAAGGTGACGGGCGTCTTCGAGCGCAGGCCGCCCATGCGCCGCAGGTCCTGCACGCCGCCGAGCGCGTGGATGAGGCTGCCGGCGCCGAGGAACAGCAGCGCCTTGAAGAGCGCGTGGGTCACCAGGTGGAAAATGCCGGCCGCGAAGGCGCCGGTGCCGACGCCCAGGAACATGAAGCCGAGCTGCGAGATGGTCGAGTAGGCGAAAACGCGCTTGATGTCGGTCTGCGCCATGCCGATGGTGGCGGCGAAGAGCGCCGTTGCGATCCCGACCACGGCCACGCAGTCCATCGCGATCGGGGCCTTCAAATACAGCGGCGCGGCGCGCGCCACCATGTAGACCCCGGCAGTGACCATGGTGGCGGCGTGGATCAGGGCGGACACCGGCGTGGGGCCTTCCATCGCGTCGGGCAGCCAGACGTAGAGCGGCAACTGCGCGCTCTTGCCCACCGCGCCCGTGAGCAGCAGCAGGCCGATGATGGTGAGCGTACCCAGGCCGGCATCGGTCTGCCAGCCCGCCAGGCCCTGGAAGACGCCCGCGAAATCCAGCGTCCCGAAGTTCACCACCACCAGAAGCACGGCGAGCGTAAACCCGAAATCGCCGATGCGGTTGACGATGAACGCCTTGTTGGCGGCGTTGGTGGCGCTGCGGCGGCGGAACCAGAACCCGATGAGCAAATAGCTCGACAGGCCCACGCCCTCCCAACCCACGAACATCAGCAGGAAGTTGGCCGCCAGCACCAGCGTGAGCATGAAGAACGTGAACAGGTTCATGTACGCGAAGAAGCGGTAGTAGCCGCCCTCTTCGGCCATGTAGCCGATGGAGTAGATGTGAATCAGCAGGCCGACCCCGGTGACGACCAGCATCATCACCACCGTGAGCCGGTCCGCCAGGAGGTCGAAGCCGATGCGCAGCGCGCCAACGCGGATCCAGTCGAAGTAGGCTTCGACGTGCGGCTTATCGAGCGGCTGAAGCACGACCAGGGTCCTCATCACCCAGGCCAGGGACAGCGCCACCGCGCCGATCGCGACCGCGTTGATCGCCCACTTGGGCAGCTTCCGGCCCGCCAGCAGGTTGATGAGGAAGCCGGCGAGCGGCAGCGCGGGGATCAGCCAGAGGTGCTGCATCGCGTCAGTCCTTCATCGTGGCGATGTCGTCCACATTGAGCGTGGCGCGGTTCTTGAAGATGACCAGGATGATCGCCAGGCCGACGGCGGCTTCGGCGGCCGCCACTACCATGACGAAGAACGCGAAAACCTGTCCGTCGACCTGTTTCAGGTGATAGGAAAATGCCAAAAAGCTCAGGTTCACCGCGTTCAGCATCAGCTCGATCGACATGAACACGGTGATGATGTTCCGGCGAAACAGGAAGCCGGCCACGCCCAGCACAAACAGCACCGCGCTGAGGACCAGGTACCAGGAGAGGGGCGTGGTTTGCGGCATCTACTCAAGCTCCTTGTAGGCCAGGACCACGGCGCCGACGATGGCGATCAGCACCAGCACGGAGGTGATCTCAAACGGCCACAAGTAGGTGGTGAAGACGGCGCGGCCGACGTGCTCGGCGGTGCCGCCGGTGAATGCGCCGAACTTCACGGCGGGACCGCGCCGGAAGGTGACATACACCACGCTGCCGATGATGCCCAGCAGCAGGGCCAGCAGCGGCCCGCCGAACAGGCGGGCGATGAGCGAGCCGTGCGTCCTGCGCTCGGCGCCGGCGTTGAGCAGCATGATGACGAAGATGAACAGCACCATGATCGCGCCGGCGTAGACGATCACCTGGGCGGCGAAGATGAACTGCGCGCCCAGCAGCAGGTACTCGACGGCCAGCGCGGCCATGACGCCAATGAGCGCCAGCGCGCTCGAGACGGGGTGCCTCTGCACGACCACGTTGATGGCGCATACGACCGCGACGGCAGCGAAGAGGAGGAAGAGGGCCGGCTCCATAGCTCAGGAAGTCAAGGCCACCAGCAGGCCGGTGAGGAACAGGTTCGCGACCGCGACCGGGAACATGAAGCTCCAGGCGAAGCGCATCAACTGATCGTAGCGGAAACGCGGCAGCGTTCCGCGCACCCACACGAAGGCGAACAGCAGCAGGCAGGTCTTCGACAGGAACCAGAACAGCGGCAACAGCACCTGCCGCGCCGGGGGGATGAGGAACACACCGGCGGCCAGCCACAGCAGGAACCCGAACCCGCGCAGGCTCCAGGCGTCGCGCCGGCGGGCCGGGTGCAGCCCGTGGTAAACGGCGACGGCTCCGAAGAAGACGAAGACGGCGACGGGGAAATAGTCCGAGCCGTGGCGCGCGGGCCACAACGGCAGCCAGCCGCCCAGGAACAGCGTGGTGGCCATCGAGCACACCGTGATCATGTTCGCGTACTCGGCCATGATGAAGCCGGCGAACTTCAGCGAGCTGTACTCGGTGTGGAAGCCGGCCACGAGCTCGCTCTCGGCTTCGGGCAGGTCGAACGGGACGCGGTTGGTTTCGGCGAACACGGCGATCATGAAGACGATGAGGCCCAGGGCCTGCGGGAACGGCAGGCGGCAGACGTTCCAGGCTGGGAAAAACGCGCCGTAGTAGTGGTTCTGGCTCTCGACGATGCCGCGCAGGCTGAGGGTGTTGGACATCAGCAGCGGCGCCGCCACGGCCATCCCCAGCGGCAGCTCATAGCCGATCATCTGCGCCGCGCTGCGCAGCGCGCCCAGCAGCGGATACTTCGAATTGGAGGACCAGCCGGCCAGCACCACGCTGTAGACCGTCAGCGAGGAGATGGCCAGCACGAACAGCACGCCGATGTTCAGGTCGGTGAGCTGCATCCACGTCTTGACGCCGGCCACCTCGATCTCGGGGCCGAACGGAATCACCGAGACGGAGATCAGCGAGAGCGAGATCGCCAGGAAGGGCGCCAGGACATAGAAGAACCGGTTGACGCCCGGAGGCAGCAGGTCTTCCTTGATGAGCAGCTTGAAGGTGTCGGCGATGGGCTGAAGGAGGCCGTGCGGGCCGACCCGGTGCGGCCCCAACCGGCGCTGGATATGCGCGATGATCTTGCGCTCGATCCACTGGAGATAGAGCAGCGTCAACATGACCGCGGCCACCACCATCACGGCCTTGATCACCGCCAGGAGGTAGTAGTTCATGGCTGACCAGCCGAAAGTCGAAAGCCCAGAGCCGCCTTACCCGCGATAAAGCTCACCGGGTCCCTCCCTGACCGCATTCAGTGTGTTCGAGTACCGCCCCAGCGTTCCCGAGGTGTAAAGCGTGTCGCCCGCGGAGCGGATCAGCTCCGGCCGCACCTGGACGCCGACGGCGGAATCGAGCGGCTGTGTCTGGATCGCCCCGAAAACTTGCAGCGCGGCGGCGGAAATGCGATAGCCGCGAACGGTTGCGGCGATCTCGCGGAAGATGCCAGCCGGCTCCCAGGGCCCGAGCCGCTCGAGATCGAGCCCCATCTGGCGGGCCAGCAAGTGGAAGATCCCCAAATCCGGCCTGGCGCCGCTCTTCTGGAGCGCCCGGCGCAGCCGCTGGACCTCGCCGCAGACGTTCGTCACCGTGCCTGATTTCTCGTAAGCGGAAGCGGCGGGGAAGATGACGTCGGCCCGCTCGGCCGTCTCGGTCATGAACAGCTCGTTGACGACCAGGAAGGCATTTCGAGAGGCCAGCGGGCGCCGCCGGAGCGGGTTGGCTCCGACGACCCAGAGCGCGTCGAGATCCTCACACGCGAGCATCTCATCCAGCGTCATCCCCGGGTTCTCGATGGGCACGTAGCCCGGCGCGAGGTCAGGCAGGAGGCCCATGTCCTGTGCGCCGCGGGAATTCGAATAATCGACCAGGCAGACGTACTGGACCGGGATGCCGAGGGAGTCGCCGAGATCCACCAGTTGGCGCAGCTTGCCGCCCTTGACCTCGTCGCCGAACAGGATGACCAGCTCGGGCTCGCGCTCGAGCTCGCCGCGGATCTGCTCGAGGCCCGCGATCTCGTCCCCGGCCGCGATTTCGACGACGCGCCTGGCGATCTTGTCCTCGCGCGTTGGCCCGCGCCGCACCACGTAGACAGCGGCGCGATGGTGGCGCCAGTTCGCCCGCACCTGCCAGGCCAGGAAGGGATGCTGCTGCGAGAGGTCGACGCCGACGATGAGGACGGCTCTGGCGTTATACAGGCCGGCCGAGGTTGCCAGGGTGGCCGGCCGCCCGGCCAGCGCGTCCAGAAGCGTGGCGACGTCGCCGGTGCGGTGGTGATCGATGTGGCGGGCGCCGAGCCCCAGGCGGACGAGCTTCTGGAGGCAGTAGTTCTCCTCGTTGGTGGTGTGGCTCGAGCCGATGACGCCGAGCTTGCCGCCGCGCTGCTTGATCTCGGTGAACCGGTGGGCCACAATCTCCATGGCCCGTGCCCAGGAGACGGGCTCGAGAGCGCCGCCGGCGTTCCTCGCCAGCGGGGAATAGAGCCGCCCGGGATGTTCCGTGAAATCGCCCGCGTAGCGGCCCTTCAGGCAGAGAAACTCGTCGTTGATGCCCGAGCGGTCGCGGTTGGTCCCGCGATGGATGGTGTCGTTCCGCACGCCGAGCGTGGTCTTGCAGCCATCGGCGCAGTGCGTGCAGATGGTGCCGATGTGCTCCATCTCCCAGGGCCGCGTCTGGTAGCGGTAGGCGCCGCTGGTGAGGGCGCCCACCGGGCAGATGTCGATGCACATGCCGCATTCGTCGCACAGCAGATGGTCGCCCTGGTTGGGCGCGATCTCCGAGGCCGCGGCGCGGTTCACGACGCCGAGCGCGCTGACGCCCATGCCCTCGGCGCACACGCGCACGCAGCGGAAGCAGAGGATGCAGCGGGGCCGGTCGAAGTAGACCACCGGGGACCACTGCCGCTCCTCGACGTGCTGCTTGATCTCCAGGAAGCGGCTCTCGGCGGCGCCGTAGCGGAAGGTCATGTCCTGGAGCTCGCACTCGCCGCCCTTGTCGCACACCGGGCAGTCGAGCGGGTGGTTGGTGAGCAGCAGCTCGAGCATGGCCTTGCGGGCTTGCGCCACCTTGGGCGTGTCCGTGCGCACCACCATGCCCTCGGCCACCGGCAGTGTGCAGGCGGTCATCAGTTTGGGCGTCTTCTCGACCTCGACCAGGCACATGCGGCAGGCGGCCGCGAGCGACAGGCCCTGGTAGTAGCAGAAGGACGGGATCTCGATGCCGGCGCGGCGCGCCGCCTCGATCACCAGCGTCCCAGAGGGCGCCTGGATGGGGCGGCCGTCGATGGTGAGCCTGACGGTATCGGCCATTTACACCGCCACCAGCCGGTCGTCGCGCTGGAAGGGGCAGGGGCCGCCCAGGTGCGCTTCGAACTCGTCCCGAAACTTCCCGACGAAGGACAGCATAGGCAGCGCGGCCGCATCGCCCAGCGGGCAGAAGGTGCGGCCCAACATGCTCATGGCCAGCTCGCCCAGGAGCGGGATGTCGTCCGGAACGCCGCCGCCGGCGTGCAGCCGGGCGAGAATCTTTCGCAGCCAGAGCGTGCCCTCGCGGCAGGGGATGCACCAGCCGCAGCTCTCGTGCGCGTAGAAGCGCATGATGCGGAGCATGACCTGGACCATGCAGGTGCCCTCGTCCATGACGATGACGCCGCCGGAGCCGAGCATGCTGCCGGCCTTCGCCAGCGTGTCGAAGTCCATCGCGAGGTCGCACTCCGCGGCCTTGAGCACGGGGCAGGAGGAGCCGCCGGGAATCACCGCCTTGAGCTTGCGCCCGCCGGGGATGCCGCCGCCCACTTCCTCGATCATGCGGAGCAGGTTGAAGCCCATCGGCAGCTCGTAGACCCCGGGCCGGTTGACGTGGCCGGAGAGGCAGAACAGCCGCGTGCCGCCGTTCTTGGGCGTCCCCAGGGCGGCGAACGCCGAGCCGCCGCCGGCGACGATGGCCGGCACGGCACAGAAGCTCTCGACGTTGTTGAGCACCGTCGGGCTCTGGTAGAGGCCGGCGACGGCCGGGAACGGCGGCCGGATGCGCGGGATGCCGCGCCTGCCTTCGAGCGATTCCAGCAGCGCCGATTCCTCGCCGCACTCGTAGGCGCCGGCCCCGGTGTGCGTGGCCGCCTCGAAATCGAAGCCTGTGCCGAGGATGTTCTGGCCCAGGTAGCCGCGATCGCGGGCCTCGGCGATGGCGCGGTCCAGGATGTCGATCAGGTAGCGGTACTCGCCGCGGACGTAGACGTAGCCGCGGTGCGCATCCACCACGCGGGCGGCGATGAGCATGCCCTCCAGCAACTGGTGCGGGTCGTTCTCGATCAGCAGCCGGTCCTTGCAAGTGCCGGGCTCGCTCTCGTCGGCGTTGGCGACGATGTACTTGGGCTTGCCGGAGCCGCGCGGCACGAAGCTCCACTTCATGCCGGTGGGAAAGCCCGCGCCGCCGCGCCCGCGGAGGTTCGAGGTCTTGAGCTCCTCCAGCACTTGCTCCGGCGTCATCTGGAGCGCCTTCCGGAGGGCCTGGTAGCCGCCGGTCGCCAGGTAGGTGTCAATCGAGGACGAGTTCGGCAGGCCGAAGCGCTTCGTCAGAACCTTGACCTCGAGCGGGCTGGGTTCGTTGTAGAGCATGGCTAAAGCCGAGAGCCGGGGAGCTTCCTCAGGTTCTCGATGAGCTGGTCGAGTTTCTCGGGCGTCATCTGGTGGTGGAAATCGTAGTTGACCTGGAGCGCCGGCGCCCAGGAGCAGGCGCCGATGCACTCGACCTCCTCGAGCGAGAACTGCCCGTCCGGGGTGACTTGCTGGTGCGAGATGCCGAGCTTCCGGCAGGCGTGTTCCCAGAGCCCGGCGCCGCCCAGGAGCAGGCAGGAGACGTTGGTGCAGATCTGGATATGGTGCTTGCCGAGCGGCTTGCGGCGGAGCATCGAGTAGTAGCTGACCACCTCGTCCACCTGGAGCGGGGTGATGCCCGTCCGCCGGGCGACCTCCTGGATCAGCTCCGGAGTGACGGAGCCGACCTCGTCCTGGGCGTAGAGCAGCATCGGGACGACGGCGGAGCGCCGGCGGTCCTCGGGGTAGCTGGCGAGCAGCTTCTCGAACCTGGCCTCCAGCTCTGGCGAGAACGTCATAAGGCTTTGCTAACCGCCGGGACCGCGAGGCCGCGGAGACAGCAGACCCAGGGAGTCTCTGCGTTCTCTCGGCCTCCGCGGTTCATCGATCCACATCCCCCAACACGAAGTCCGTGCCGCCCAGGACTGCGATGGCGTCGGCTACCAGGCGGCCCTCGACCATCTTCGGCAAGCCCTGCAAGTTCCCGAAGCTCGGCCCGCGGATGAAGACCCGGTAGGGGTGCGAGGTGCCGTCGCTCACGATGTAGTAGCCCAGCTCGCCGCGCGGCGACTCCACTACCTGGTAGACATCGCCCGCCGGCACGCGGAAGCCCTCGGTGACGATTTTGAAGTGGTAGATGAGCGCCTCCATCTGGGTCTTCATCTTCTCGCGGTCGGGCAGGACGACGCCGGGCGCCTCCGCCGTCCACGGCCCCGCGGGCATGCCTTCGAGCGCCTGCCGGACGATGCGCGCGCTCTGGCGCAGCTCCTCCACCCGCACCTGGTAGCGCGCGTAGACGTCGCTCGAGGTGCGCGTGGGCACGTCGAACTCGAACTTTTCGTAGCTCGAGTACGGCTCGGACTTGCGGATGTCCCAGGCCAGGCCGGCGGCGCGCAGCATGGGCCCGGTGACGCCCAGCTCGATCATCTCCTCCAGTGGAGCGTAGCCGACGCCCTGGGTGCGCCGCAGCCAGATGGGGTTCTTCGTCAGCAGGTCTTCGTACTCGTCCACGCGCGCCGGAAACGCCGCCAGGAACTTCTGCACCGGGCGCTGCCAGCCGCGGGGCGGCTCGAGCGCCAGCCCGCCGGGGCGGAAGTAGCTGGTCATCATGCGCTGGCCGGAGAACATCTCGAAGATCCCCAGCACGTCCTCGCGCTCGCGGAAGCAGTACAGGAAGACGGTCACCGCGCCGAGGTCCATGGCGTGTGTCCCCAGCCAGACCAGGTGGCTGTTGATGCGCGTCAGCTCGGAGAGCAGCACGCGCATCCACTGCGCCATGGGCGGGATCTCGAGGTTGAGCAGCTTCTCCACCGCCAGGCAGTAGCAGAGGTTCTCGATCAGCGGGCAGAGATAGTCCACGCGGTCGGTGAGGGTGACGGCCTGCTGCCAGGTCTTGACCTCGCACTCCTTCTCGATGCCGGTGTGCAGGTAGCCGATGTCGCACTCGGCCCGGGTGACGGTCTCGCCCTCCAGCTCGAGGATGAGCCGGAGCACGCCGTGGGTGGAGGGGTGCTGCGGGCCCAGGTTGAGCACCATCCGCTGCGGCGCCGTTTCGCGCGCCGGCGGCCTCACCGGGATCTGGTCGGGGCCGTGATCACTCATTTTGGATGGGGTAGCGGTAGCCGGCTATCGGGTAATCCTTGCGCAGCGGATGGCCGGTCCAGTCCTCGGGC